>JANLTA010000545.1:0-12097 GCA_031362705.1 Gemmataceae bacterium
CCCACCCCAGCCCTCCCCCACAAGGGGGGAGGGAGCAAATCGCTACGCAAATATGAACGCGTTCTAGTATCGTGAGTTCGCCCGATTCAATTCCGGAATGTCAGGAGACGGACAATTGGCCGATAGTGATGGCAGCGCCCCGCCAGCCGATTCCACGAAGGATCCGCGTCGGAGGCCGCAAACCCTCGAAGAGATGGTCGCCGACATCAAGCGCACGGCCGACATGCTCATTACCGACGGTGCGAGCCGTGGCGATGTCAAGTTATTGAAGACGGCATTACGGGAATTGCGTTATTGCTTTCGTGTTTTCGCCGGCTTGAAGCATCGCCGCAAAGTCACCGTCTTCGGCTCCGCACGGACGGCCGTCACCGATGCATCCTACAAACAGGCCGAAGCGTTTGGTCGTCGGGCTGCCGAGGCGGGCTATCTCGTTATTACCGGTGCGGCCCAGGGCATCATGGAAGCCGGGCACGTCGGTGCAGGCCGGGAAAACTCCGTCGGCATCAACATTCTGTTACCGTTCGAGCAATCCGCCAACGCCGTGATCGCCGGCGACGTGAAACTGATGCACCTGAAATATTTCTTCACACGCAAGCTGCTGTTCGTGAAAGAGTCCGATGCCGTCGCATTATTCCCCGGCGGCTTTGGCACCCATGATGAAGCGTTTGAGTCGTTAACTCTCATTCAAACCGGCAAGAGTCACCTGTTTCCAATTGTGTGCGTGGACGACCCCGGCGACTCCTATTGGCGCGACTGGCAGACCTACGTCGCAACGCACTTGCTGAAACGCCGGATGATCTGCGCGGCCGACATGTCGCTGTTCAAGGTCACCGACAATGTCGAAGAAGCCGTGCAGGAAATCCGCAACTTCTACCGCGTCTACCATTCCATGCGTTATGTCAAAGGCAAGCTGGTCGTGCGCATGCTGCAACCGCCATCGTCACAGTTGCTCGAACGCATCCGCGCGGACTTCAAAGACATCGTGCCCTACGGCACCTTCGAACTGACCAACGCATTCCCCGACGAAGCCAACGACACTGGCCTGGAAAACCTGCCACGCCTCCACTTCCACTTCGACCGAAGATCCCACGGCCGCCTGCGCCAGATGATCGACCTGATCAATCAGGAAGTGGATTGAAGTCTGGCGTTCATATCGACCCGGCAGGCCTTTGCGCACTGGATTCTCATGAAGATAGTTCAGTCGGTGATTCAGCCCGACCATTGGCGGTATTCGTCAGCCGGGTACTACGCGAGAAACGCAGAAATGACCGGCGACGTGCCAATCACGTGTGTGCATTGGTGAGGCACAGGCAGGGCGAAGAGGAGACCCGCGGTCGAAGCCGCGGCCGAGTCCGGAGACCCGGCCGCAGCGCGGTGTGACAATCACGTGTGTCCGTTGGTGACCCACGGGCGGGGCAAAGAGGAGACCTGCGGTCGAAGCCGCGGCCGGGTCCGGAGACCCGCCGCAGCGCGGTGTGCCAATCACGTGTGTCCGTTGGTGACCCACGGGCTGGACAAAGAGGAGACCTGCGGTCTAAGCCGCGGCCGGGTCCGGTGACCCGGCCGCAGCGCTCGAGGAGACCTGCGGTCGCGGCAGCCGGCCGGGTCCGGAGACCCGGCCGCACAGAGACTCGACCATAGCGCAGCTCGACATGGTTTCGCCAGTGACAGCCGGAACCACGTCGCGTTCACGCTTCAACGCTCCCTGACTTTCATCATCGCTTCTCCAACAATCCCGCGTTTCGAAGTTCCTTGACCAGCCTATTGAGCGTGGAGTTTTCGCCGCGCAGCGTTTGGGCGTGTTGTTCCGCGAGTCCTGCGCGGCTGGTTCCTACCAGGGCCTCCCGAAGTTCCGCGAGGAGTTCCGCGGTTTTTTCATAGGCACGTTGCGATCTTTGCTTGACAAGCTCCTTCGTTTCTCGCAGATAACGCTCGGGGTCTTTGGCCATGTCGGCCAGGCGTTTGGCCCTGGCCCGGGCGGTTTTCACTGCGTCGCGGCGGGCGTTTTCTTCTCGGATTGATTCAGCGGCATTCAACAACTCCGCAATCGTTCGATTGGATTTGGCGGTGGGCCAGGCAGGGGTGGGGCAGCTTTTTCGGAATGCGGACAGGACGTCGCCTCTGACGTTGGAAGACGGGTCGGTCACCAACTCCGTGATCCAGTTGTCTTTCGACATTTGCGGTTGATCGCGCAACCAGTTGACCACTTGACTGTTGGCATCGTGTTTATTTGGGATTGGTGGGGAGGTCATGGCGGCGGCGGCGATCAGGTCATCGCCTAAATCGTACAGCCCGGCCAAAGCGTTCTGGGCATCCGTCAGTTCGTTCAAACCCGCGGGAACCGCCGCTTCGCTTGTTTTTTCAGGAACATGTTCGCCATCGCAGCACATGGCCAGATGCGCGAGATAGAGTGGCCGCAAGTCGCCGTCGAGAATTTCCGCAAGCAACGGCACCAAGCCATCAATGAGTTTGTCCGCGTCATACAGTTCATCGAGGTCGCCCGGTTCGTGATACGGGTTCACCTGGAGAACTGCGCCCCGGCCTTTCTTATCCTCGATGAGTCGCAATGTGTCTTTGCTGAAATACGGCCTGGCGGTTTCCGAATCCGGCAAGCCCTCCGGCAGGCGAAGCAACAACTTGCGAATGCCAAAGTTAGCATAGTGCAAGTGAATGTCGTAACCGCGGCGCAACATCTCTTCGGCATTGCCGTGAAAATCGCCGTAGTGGTATTTATTGTCAAACGACCAGACCGTGATCTCAGCCCGCGATGATTGCGCTTTCATGTATTCGAGATTCTCGGCGCTAACCGGCCGATCCGCCGCCCGAAAACCGACGTATTGATATTCGCTCATGATGATGACCCAATGGTTGCGGCTATCTTACGGCTCGCGCTGCGGCCGGGTCTCCGGACCTGGCGCGCTGCAGCCGGGCCTCCGGACCCGGCCCGCTGCAGCCGGGTCTCCCCGCGCTGCGGCCGGGTCTCCCGACCCGGCCGCGGTTTCGACCGCAGGTCTCCTCCTTTGTGCCGGGTGCCCGGACGCCATGACACAACGTCTCGCCTTTCCGTGATTTGCGGAATTCGGGCGAATTCCGCTACGAAGACTTGACTATGGCATTGCCGTAGTGTACAATTGTATTGAGCCGGCGTGTCACGCCGGCACATTGCGATGTTCTCGACAGACTCGGAACCAGTTTGGCTGGCACATCGATCGCGCGGATGGCTTGCCGTCTGTCTGCGCGGTGATTGATTCGACGACGGCTGTTGATGTTCATGGCTTGTGCGGCATCGGTTCCGGCTGTGCAAATCGTGAACAATCAACAACGAGTGCATGATGCATTCGTGCCCACATCGAGTAACGGCTAGGGAACGCATGAAAGGCGATGCCGCGGGACAAAACGATCCGGCGCCACTGTCGCTTATACTACCACACCACCTACTCCCTCGCCATCAGCGACGAGTGAGCCGAGTGAACTGAATTCGGCTCAAGAACGAAAGCTCCACACGCGCCCACCTCGAGTGTGGTAACCAGGTTGGCCGCCGCGGTCGCGGCGAGCGCAACCACCAGGTTGGCCGCCGCGGTCGCGGCGAGCGTGACCATTATCCTCAAGTGCCCGCGGCTATCGCCTTTCCAGCGCGTGGGAGTGCGCGCGGGCGGATATGGGGAGCGAGGGTGTTCGTAGTGGCTAGTGGTCTGTGGATCGGGACCGCGGGGCTGGTGGTTTATCGCCAGTGAGTGTGTTCTTTGACAACTGAAATAGGCTGGCGCATGCACTATCCGCGTGTGGCATACTTTCTGGCCTTGCCGAAAAATGTGAGCAACTCGCCATGTGACTGAATAAACCCCAATCCTGACGACAGCGCGCGCGGCAAATGGAACGAATGTGAAACGAAAGCGCCCCGACGGCCGACTCGGCGGAGGGCACCTGCTTTCATAGAGATTCATTGTCAAAACAATGTCATGGCGGACAGTCTCCCACGGGATTGACCGATGCGCGAAGAAAGCCCGAACGTGGCAGGTCCAGACACGGCGACGATCGGCGCTATCGAGAAATCGTCCGGCACGCAGTTGCCGTTGTCTACGCATACCGTGGATCATGTCGGCGACCCCAAGCACACGATGGACTATCACGGGGTGGCGTCATCGACCAACGTCGATGACGCCGCGGACAAGATCATTGTGCCGGGCTATCAGATTCTCGGCACGCTGGGCCGTGGCGGTATGGGCGTGGTGTATCTCGCTCGCCAAATGGGGCTGAATCGACTCGTCGCGCTCAAGATGATCCTGGGCAATCAACATGCGGGCAGCGAACTGCTCGCACGCTTTCGTGCCGAAGCCGAAGCGGTGGCCAAGCTCAAGCATCCGAACATCGTCCAGATCTTTGACATCGGCGAACTGGATGGTTGTCCGTACTTCTCGCTGGAATATGTCGAAGGCGGTAACCTCGCCGCCAAGTTCAACGCCACGCCGCAGGTGCCCGCGCAGGCCGCCGAGCTGGTGAGCATCGTCGCCAATGCGATTCAAGCGGCTCACGAGAGCGGTGTGATCCATCGCGATCTCAAGCCAGGCAACATCCTGCTTACGACGAGCGGTCAACCGAAGGTCGCGGACTTTGGTCTGGCAAAACAGATCGAAGTTCAATCGAGCCAAACTGTCAGCGGTTCGATTCTGGGCACGCCAAGCTACATGGCCCCCGAACAGGCCGATGGCCGCAACCGTGATGTCGGCCCGCGCGCGGATGTCTACGCTTTGGGCGCGATCTTATATGAGGCTTTGACAGGCCGACCGCCGTTTCGCGGCGCGACGATGTTGGAAACACTGGAGCAGGTTCGGACGCAGGAACCCGTATCGCCGACGTCACTGCAACCGAAGACGCCGCGCGACTTGGAAACGATCTGCCTAAAGTGCCTGCAAAAGGAACCCGCGAAACGTTACGAATCAGCGGCGGCGCTCGGCGACGACTTGCGGCGATTTCTAGCCCATGAACCAATTCACGCCCGCTCGGTCACCGTGTGGGAACGCATGGACCGCTGGCGATGCCGCAACCGCCTCGTCGCCGCGTTGATCGTGACCTGTGCCGCGACACTCATCGGCGGGTTGATAGTCACTACCGCGCTGGCCATTCTCGCCAGCAATCGTGCCGAACGCATCGCGGCCATCAATGCGGAATTGGTGACGACCACGAAGGAGTCCGAAGATCGCGGCGAGCTGGCCCTGAAAACGCTCGAAGCGGTAATTAAGGATATTCAGACCGAGCTGGCCAATGTGCCCAACGCACAGAAATTGCGTGGCCGCTTGCTGCGGAAAGCGAAAGAAGGGCTGGATCAACTTGATGACAAGTTGCGCACGCAGAAGCGAGCCGACCGCAGCACGGCGCTTGCGCTCTTGAGCATGGCTGAGGTGTTTCGCCAGGTGGGCGATGGAGCCGACTTGAAAGGCCCTGCGGCTGCAAGCAAGTTATTCGAGCAGGCGATCACGGCGTTCGAGCGATTGCACAAAGAGTCGCCCGGCGATGCCGAGATCAAAGGTCAATTGGCCGAGGCGTATTTGCTTTACGGGATAAATCTTGCGCACTCCGACGACACGGGTTTTGAAGTGACGCTGGCAAGCGCGGCCGAGATGGCGAAGCGGCCGCTGATGCAGCGCGGTTTGACCGTGCATCGACAAGCGGCGGACTTGCGCCGACAACTGTTGGCCGCAAAGCCCGATGACGCGACTTCAAGGTTTGAACTGGCTCGCGCGCTGACCGAATGGAGCTATCAGGAAGTGCGGGCCGGCGACGCCGAGACCGCTCGAAAGACTCTGGGAGAGGCCCACGGCCTGCTGAAGCAGTTGTTATCGGTCGAACCTAATCACGTGGCCTATCGCGCGCGCTTGGCCAAATGTGCGGAATGGCTCGGCGATTGGTATTTCGACATGAAGGACGACCTCGCGGCCTGTGAACCCTATTACCGGGAATCGCTGGAAACGTGCAAGCGGCTGGCCGAGGAGCAGCCAAGCGATGCGGTCATTCAGATGGCGTGCGCCAATTCCTGGTCGCGCATGGCCGATTGGCACCGCGTCAATAAGGACTTGACGGCGGCATTGGCCGCGTCGCAGCAAGAATTGGCCATCACGCAGAAGCAGGAAAAGTTGTACCCGGATAATGTGCAAATCATCATGGATTGCACGGGCTCCTACGATCACAACTATCGTGATAACTTCGCGCTGGGCAACTTCGAAGTGGCCCGCGACATGATCCGCAAATCGTTCGACACGCTTCTGCCGATTCTGGATGCCGACGCGGACAATCATCGCACCATTTCAAGGCTCGCCCGAACAACAGTTCGCCTAGGCCGCATTTACGCCAAACTCAACCAGCTGCCTGAAGCCATCCAAGCGTACGAAGCCGGACTGAGTCGCCTGACTGCCTACGTGCTTCGCACCAATGACCACAGCATGGACAAGGAAATTGCAGGGGTCCAGAAAGAACTGGCGAATTGCCGAGCGAATGCGGCAGGCGAGTAAATTCCAATATTCCGCCGGCTATTTGGACTTGCCCCTCGGTATCACTGAAAGCTCATTGTACCCGAACGTTGGGTCGATTTCGCGGCGGAACTCGAGATCGGTAAGTTCGACCAGTACAACCTCGGCTGTGGTGTAAACGAGGTTGCCATCCAGAAGATGGCCGCCGAATGCGACGCCGTCTTTGTCAGTGACACCGAGATGTAAGTGCCCACCGGCCGGGTCGAGGATGCCGACCAACGACGTAATCTCGAAATGGCCTTGGCGAGTCGTACCGCCTTTTTGATTGGCCAGGCGAACATTGACATCCGTCAAACTGCCGACACAAGTCACAATCGCCGCCGCCCAGAGTCCCTCCCGTTGCGCGTAAGCAAGCAGTTCCTTCTTCACGTCTTGCCCCGGTTTCAACCGAAGTGCATAAGCACGCAGGCTCGATCAGGGCGATGGTTGTGGCGGATCAGCCGTCACACGTTTGCCGATGAGAAAAACAACCAGTGTCATGGCAACGCCAACGGCGGTGCCGATGAAAATGTGTAACCGCGGTCGATGTTGGTGTATCATGTCGGTAGTCTATCGAAGGTATCTATTAAGACAGATCTTAGCCGGTGTCACTCGAACATGATGCACCCTGATTCCCTCGCAACGAAGCCGTCGGGCATGATGAACCATCGACGCCGCGCTTTTACACTCATCGAGCTGCTGGTCGTCATCGCCATCATGTCGATGTTGGTCGGTTTGCTGATTCCGGCAGTGCAGAAGGTGCGTGAGGCGGCGAGCCGGACCAACTGCCAGAACAACTTGAAACAAATCGGCTTGGCGTTGCACGGATTCAACGAAGTCAAAGGCAGCTTTCCGCCGGCCTATTGGTGCCACGACTACTACCTGCCCGACCAGCGCGATTTCACCAGTTTTCCCGGCTGGGGCTGGGCAGCTTACTTGTTGCCGCATCTGGGTTACACACCGTTGTTCGAAAAATGTCGCTGGGACTACGCGGTTGACGATCAGTTGAATGCTGCCGTCCGCACACATGTTGTCAAGGATTTCGTCTGCCCGTCCGACTTCAGCACTGGCGTGTTCACCATCTGGTCACAGTTCAACCACAAGCTATCTGTCGGGGCCACGAATAGTTACGCCGCCTGTTATGGATTCGGCGATGCGATCGGCGAACAGGCGGGCAACGGCAACGGCATCTTCTATCGCAACAGCCGCACACGTGTTGCCGACATCAAGGATGGCACGGCGACAACGCTGGCCATCGGCGAACGTGCCGCACTATTTTGCCAAGCACCCTGGATCGGCGTCATCACCGAAGGCACTGTCCGCACCAACACCAATGCGCCAATCTTTGCAGCCGCCATCGAGGAAGCCCCGGTGATGGCACTCGCACGGACCGCGCTCGCCCCGCTCAATCACGCCTATTCGATCCCGTACGACTTCTTCTCGCCGCATCCGACCAGCGGGCAATTCCTATTCGCCGATGGCTCGGTCCGCGCAATTCCGTTTACAGCACCAGGAACAGTTTGGCAGGCCATGGGCACGCGAAACGGTGGTGAGACGATATCGACTAGCGATTACTAGATTCGATGAGTGTCACCGAGTTGCATGAGTTCTCGTTTATCTTTGTCACCGACTTCCCCATTCATGCCACATGATGATGGAAGGACATCATCCATGACCGACGCCACCTTGGTTGCCGAGTGTCTTAGCGGCAACCGGACCGCCTTCGGACAGATCGTTGAGCGCTATCAGGCGATGGCGTGTGCGGTGGCGTACAGCATTGTCGGCGAATTAACGGCCAGCGAGGACGTGGCCCAGGAAGCACTCATCGCCGCGTGGCAGCATCTGGCTTCGTTGCGCGAGCCGGACAAGTTGCGGGCATGGTTAGCCGGTGTCGTTCGCAACACGGCCAGGTCATCGGCACGAAAAAGGCAACATGACCTGGTTCAGAATGCCGAGCCGATTAACGCCGTCGCAACGAATGCTATCGCACCCGATGATCTTGCCGCCCACAGTGAAGAAGAAGCACTCCTTGGCCGTGCCCTGGCGGATGTGCCCGAACAGTTTCGTGAACCGCTCGTGCTTTACTATCGCGAGCATCAATCCGTAGCGGAGGTCGCAGCAACTATGGAACTCAGCGAAGATGCGGTGAAACAGCGGCTGGCCCGAGGCCGGCAGGCACTCAAAGAACAAGTGGCAACCTATGTCGAGGTAGCGCTGCGGCGCACCGGACCGAAAGCGGCGTTCACGGCGGGCGTGTTGGCTGCAATCAACACAACGGCAGGCACCGCCGCGGCAGCTGTAACGACTGGCGCGACGGCAACAGTCGCAAGTACGGTCGCCACGGGGAGTGCGATGGGCATAGTTGGCGGCGTCGGCGGTAGCCTTCTCGGGCTGGGCGGTGCCGCGTTTGGCACGGCTTGCAGCATCCGCAATGCCCGCTCGCCGGGCGAACGCGCCCTGATGATCAAAGCGGCGTGGGTTGCCTGGATCTACTCGTCAGCGTTTGTCGGACTTTACCTGTATGCGGCGTTCGTCCAGCGCTCATGGTTCGAATCGATTTGGTTCCAAGTCATTTCTTGGACGGTTCATGCGACGATATTGATCGTGTCGATAACGTGGCTGAATCGAAAAGCCGCGAAGCTGAATGCGGATGCGGGCAAGTGATTCGGTGATCGTGCCGACCATCGTCACCACTTATCAATCGGCCCTTTGGGCACCGCGATCGTCGGTGCTGCTCCGGCACGCCATTGTCGCGGCGGGCCTTGTTCGCGCAGTTCATTCATGACTCGTTGTAACGTTGCCCAAGTATCGAGCATGACCAACGTCTGTTGCACTTCGCGCGGCGGTTTCAGTACGCGGCAATACCAGTTGGCCACCTTGCGGAAGTTACAGCAACCGCGGCGTTCACCCCAAATCTCGATGAGCCGGCGAACGTGCGTCTCCATGAAGTCCAGTCGTGCGAAGTAACTCGGCGGCTCGCCGGGGTCGCCGGTGCTTTCCCAGGCGGCAAGTTGCACGAAGAACCACGGATTGAGCAACGTGCCCCGGCCAATGGCGATGGCCGTGCAACCGGTTTCTCGGAACATCTGTTCGGCATCGGCGATGGTCAAAATGTCACCATTGCCGACCACGGGAATGCGTTCGACAGCTTCGACAACCGCACGGATGCCGGCCCGATCGACGTGACCGGAAAACCCTTGCGCGCGGGTGCGTCCATGAATGATGACGCCCGCTACGCCGGCTTTTTCGAATTCACGGGCAAACCACGGAGCCGAGTGGCTTTTGTCGTCCCAGCCCAGGCGCATTTTCACGGTCACGGGCACCGGCACAGTTTCGACCAACGCCCGCACCAACGCCACCGTCTTACCGGTGGTATCGCACATGAGCGCGGAGCCGCCGCCCGTCTTCACCACCTTGTTGACCGGGCAACCCATGTTCACGTCGATATGACGGTGCCCCAACGAGACCAGATACCACGCGGCATCGCACACGTACTTCTCCTCTGAGCCATATATCTGAATGGCAAGCGGTATATCTTCTGGAGACGTGTGAATGAGCTGATTCGTCTTGTGCGAGTTGCTCAGCAATGCCCGGGCATTAACCAAATCGCTGGTGGCCAAGCCAAGGCCGCCAAGCTCGCGCACCGTAAGTCGAAGCGCCCAGTTCGTATAGCCGGCCAGCGGAGCAAGGCAGAATCGCGATGGCAGCTGCACCGGCCCCAGGCAAAACGGCTTGGCCCGTAGCCATTCGGGAAAGGGCGGAACCGTCGCTACTTCATCGAGAACCGGCATGAAGTCAGGATACGGTCGCGTTGTCCTCTTGACGCGACCCCGAAGCGCCTTGGACAATGCAGGAGTCATCGCCCCGTTGAGACGCCGTGCATGCGCCGTCTGTTCTTATTGTTGGCACTGCTCGGCACTTCGCTTCGCGGTGACGAGCCGCACCTTGATTTTATCGAACGATTGCGCGCCAATGGTCTCGCCGATGTCGCGGTCGATTATCTCGACGAACTCGCCAAGCATCCTCCGGCCGACCTTGTCAGCCGCCTGCCGTATGAGCGTGCCAAATCACTGGCCGCGTTGGCGGAACAGCAAGACAACGATACCAAACGCGACGAACGGCTGACGCAAGCGCGGCTGGCGCTGGAAGCATATTTGCAAACTGGCCTCGATGCACGAGCGTCGGCCGATGCACGATTCGAATTGGCGCGGTTGCTTGTGCGTCAGGGCCGGTTTCGCGTCGCCGCGGCACGTCGGCAGGAAACCAAGGCCGAGCGCCAGGACGGACTGGCTAAAGCGCGCATGTCATTCGATGACGCCGCGACGGAATTGCGAACGGCCACGGCCGCGATCGACAAAGAACTGACGAATGCCACGGGTGCCGATCGCGCTTACTTCGCTGGCCGGATCAATGAGGCTGCGTTTGAGGTCGGCATCGTCACTATGTATCGAGCGTTGACCTATTCAGATCGCAATGCCGAGCAGTTTGCCAAACGGGGGCGCGAATTGCACGATGCCCGCCGGCAGTTTCTCGCCTTGGCCGAACTGGACGCGAATGATCCGTTGTGCTGGCGAGCCTATGTCGAGGTGGGCCGCTGTTGGTTGGAGTTGGACAATACCATCGAAGCGTTTCGTGTCTTTTCCGCCATCGTGAAATCCGGCGCGCGGGCACCAGTGGAAACGGCCCGCACCGCGCGGTACTACGAGTTGTTACTGACCGACCGGACGACGACGTTGGGTTCACCCGATGTTATTCGGGGCTGCGAAGAATGGTTGTCGCGTCATGCGGCTGCGGCGCGGACAAGCGAAGGCCAGGGTGTGCGTTACTTGTTGGCATCGCACTTAGTTCAGCAGGCGCAGCTGGACATCACGCCGGGCACGAATGGCCGCTCGGTCAACGTCGGGCACACTGCTCGTGTCCAACTCAGCCGGGCGGACGTTGTCTTGAAGCAATTGGCTGCTGCCACTGGCGATTATTCGCGGAAAGCGGCGAACCTCCGCTCCGAAGCCCTGGTGTTACTTATGGCCGAACGAGCGGCCATCGGCGTCAAACAGCTTCAGAACTTTGAAGAGTGCTTTCTATCCGCTCAGGTGGAAAGCTACCAATTGTCCAAAGTGCCCGACGGAGCCGACGCAGCTAAGAAACGCAAAACCCATTTGCATCGTGCCATCGCGGCGTTGCAACATGGCCTAATGCTCACGTCCTCGGCCGATGACGCTAAGGATGTATTCACGGCACGCATCATGCTGAGTTATTTGTTCCTGATGGGTGGCGACCCATATTCCGCCGCGGTACTGGGCGAACATGTGGCACGGTCGGCCGCTCCCGCGCCGCGCGGGGCGAAGGCAGCCGCTTACGCGCTAGCAGCATACGCCACGATCCTCAGTGAGAGTCGGGCGCGAAGTGCATCCGCCGTTGAAATCGCGGCCGATGTGCGCCGCCTGCGCGAGCTGGCCGAATATGTCGAACGCACTTGGCCTAACGAACCCGACACGGACGCAGCTCGCTATCAATTGGGCAATCTGTTTTTGGACGACCGGCAATACGTTGATGCCATCGATATGTTTGCCCGTGTCGGCGAGCGCTTTCCCGGA
>JANLTA010000551.1:0-10773 GCA_031362705.1 Gemmataceae bacterium
CGCTTCAGAGAGCTAATTGAACCCATGACGGACGAAGACGGTGGCGTCGGATACCGCATGAAGCCACTGTGCGAGGGCGACCGCGTAACACAGAGATGCAAGGTGTTGGTCCATTTCACCTGGCATTGCCGGGACTATGTCTTGAAGATTTTGGGCGAGCACGGAATTGCTAATCCGGGCGAAGCTCTTAATCGGTATATAGAGGCGGTAAAGCCAATTCAGATAGTTTCGTATCTGGCAAATGATCACAAGCATGCTGGCATCAATCCAAATATTCAGCGTTGGGCGATGGACGTCGAGCCTCGTTACGGGAAGCCTTTCGTGCTCGGGCAATTGCTTCGGTTTCCGCACAGCCTCAAGCCGACCATCTTAATGCGCGGCGAGAACTTCGGCGGATTTGAGTTTACTGGAAGAGCTGGCGTAGGCGATGAAGTGTTCGAGTTCAAAGACTTCGACTGGACTTATTCTTGCGACATAGAAGACAAGGACGGAAAGCCCCTCGGACACGCCGCCGTCTTATGCGAAATCACATTTCAGACTTGGCTAAGGGCCTTGGCCGATCATGGCATCTCGGTGGGCTAAACCGAAAGGGCACCTCACGCGGGTCTCGTAAGACCAAGGTGAGATGCCCTTTGGGAGCGGTGAGGGAGAGATTCGAACTCTCGGAAGGGTTGCCCCTTCGCCGCCTTTTCAGGGCGGTGCAATAGGCCGCTCTGCCACCTCTTGCTTGAATGCGGTGTACGGCTCCTGCCAACGTTCTTCAGTTTATCCAAGCGGTCAAGGGGGCAACAATAAACGAGAACCGAACTGACTTTTCAGAATGGCTACACAATGGCTACATTTCAGTCGCTTACCATCAAAAATCACTGCCCGCTCAGGACTCGAACCTGAAACCCGCTGATTAAGAGTCAGCTGCTCTACTCGAATTGGCCGCCTGTCGCTTTGCCCATCGTCCGGTCGACTTTTACCAACAAAGGTTTGCTTGGGGCCAGTGCATTCAGTCGGCATCATCGTCGACAACTTACTGAGAAATATATCGCGTTATTCATCGATGCGCAATGCATGCCGAATTCAATCATGTCGCGTGGGGCAAAATCGAATCAAATGGATCCTGCGATTGCCGGAGTCACACCATTTCCAACTGCGGCAGCTCCAGCTGCTCGGTACAGAACTGGTACGGAATTCACAACAAAAGGTACAGAATAAGTCGAATTAATCGCATTCTCTATTTTTGTAAGATAGCATGCATTTTGTCACAACTCTTTTATTCATAACGATTTATAAAATTGGAGTCGGTGGGAATCGAACCCACGACCTGCGGATTAAAAGTCCGATGCTCTACCAGCTGAGCTACGACTCCAAGGCTGTTCTCATGCTAGATTACTGGCGATTCCAGTCAAGTTGACGCATCACCATTACCAGAGACAAATCGCGGCATAATTGGTTCATCCGGCACGCAAATCCCGATCCCCGATCATTGGATGCCTTTCGCGGCCAGCCAGCGTTCAGCGTCCAGGGCGGCCATGCAGCCGCTGCCGGCGGCGGTGATGGCCTGGCGGTAGTAGTCATCGCCCACGTCGCCGGCGGCGAAGACGCCATCCATGCTGGTGAAGGTGCGTTGCGAAGTGGTCCACTGCACGTACTTCTTGGCGTTGAGTTCCAGTTGGCCGTCCAGGAAGTCTGTGTTGGGTGTGTGACCAATGGCAAGGAACAGGCCGGATGTTTCAACGACTTCGGTGGTTGAGTCTTGCGTGCTTTTCAGCCGCACGGCCGTAACGCCATTTTTGGCGTCGCCCAGCACTTCATCGATCACACGGAACGGGCGAATGTTGATTTTCGGATTGGCGCGGGCGCGGTCCTGCATGATCTTACTGGCGCGAAACTGATCACGGCGCAACACCATGTGAACGACACTGGCATACTTACTGAGATAGCTGCCTTCTTCGACAGCCGAATCGCCGCCGCCGACAACGACAAGCGGCTTGTTGCGAAATCTCGGCAACGCACCATCACACACGGCACAAGCTGACACGCCGCGATTCTTGTACATCTCTTCGGAAGGCAGCCCCAGATAATTCGCCCGCGCTCCGGTGGCCACGATTACCGTTTGCGTCTCGACCGGATCACCCTGCGAAGGATGCAACACAAACGGGTGTTTGCCGAACTCGACTTTGATGATGTCATCAGTGATGATGCGTGTGCCAAAATTCTTGGCTTGCTGCCGCATGAGTTCCATAAGTTCCGGGCCGCTAACTCCGTGGCCCGAGTGCGGCGGCATGGTGTCGCGCACATCACTGACAATGGAAGTATCGAGGAACTGTGTCAGATTGCCGGCCGGGAAACCGGGGTAGTTTTCCACTTCCGTAGTCAGATTGAGCTGTCCGAGCGGCAGCGTGCCGGCGATGCGGTTGGGTTCGGTGATGGCGCCTTCGTAGACGAGGGGCAGTAGATTGGCGCGGGCCGCATAGATGGCCGCTGCCCAACCGGCCGGGCCGGAACCGATGATGATGACCTGTTCTGTCATGCGTATCTCTGGAGGATGAACGTCCATGCGGCGTGCATGTGAATGTCTGCGCCAGGCTTAGAATACCACCTCATGTGCGACGGGTCGAGATTTGGCGACCCGCCAGAACGTGCGACTTATTTCAATACGCGCAGTCCTACCTTGGAAGTGTGATACACGCGGTGCGTGGCTTTTTTGAAGTCCTCGGCCTTTGCGGAATAGATGTCCGTGAAGGTCTGCGGATTGCGATCGACGAGCGGGAACCAGGTGCTTTGGACCTGGATCATGAGTTTGTGGCCTGGACGGAAGGTGTGACAAATGTCGGGCATCGTGAATTTCACGGTGGTGAGTTTACCCGGCTCGAACGGTTCGGGTTTTTCGAAGCTGTTGCGGAACTTGCCGCGGAAGGGTTCGCCACGGACGAGTTGCTGATAGCCACCGAGTTTGACATGGGTCGGGTTCGGGTCCGGGTCAGGCAGGTCGGAGGGATAGACGTCAATCAGCTTGACGACCCAGTCGGCATCCGTACCGGTCGTGCTGACGGACAGTTCCACTTCAATGGGACCAGTGACCGTCATGTCTTCCGTCAACACATCGGTTGAATAAGCGAGCACGTCGGTGCGGCGTCCGGCAAAGCGCTGGTCGGCGACCATGTATTCGTTTTCCATGTTGATGCCGATCTTGTCGATATAGGGCACTGGCTTAGCCGGGTCGCTTGTAAACTCGTCGAACGCAGACGCATTGGCCGGAGCCGCGGTGCCAAGTCGGCCAGCGTCGCCAAGCCAAAACGATTTCTGTTGGGAATAACGCGGCGGCCAGGCGTCGAACTTCCGCCAACGGTTCGTGCCGGTCTCGAACACACTGGCCTTCGGCAGGTCCGGCGTGACCTTGCCCTTCAGGTGTTTCTCGAAAAACGGCAACTCAATGTGTTCACGATAATACTCACCCGTCTTGGCGTTGAACTTCACGTTGCCAAGACCGTCGCCGTCGCCACGCGACCAGCCGCCATGCGACCACGGACCCATCACGAGGTGATTGTTTGTCGGTGGCTTGTTCGCTTCCACGTTTCGGTAAACCTCGAGCGCCCCGAAGAGATCCTCGGCATCGAACCAGCCGCCGACCGTCATGACGGCTGGCTTGATGTTCTTGATGTGCCGGCGAATGTCGCGCGACTTCCAGAAGTCGTCGTAGGTGCCGTGTTTGATCGCTTCGGTCCAGAAAGCCACGTCGCCTTTGAAGTACTTGGTGTCCACGTTGCTGAGCGGGCCCATGGCGAGGAAGAAGTCGTAACCATCCGGCGTGCCATGCTCGAACGCCGGTGGGGATTTGGCGGTAGGTTCCGGACGCGGCTTGCCGAAGATGGCGAAGAAGTTGAAGGTGTGCGGTAGAAACATCGCGCCGTTGTGATGAAAATCGTCGCCGATGAACCAATCGGTGACCGGTGCTTGTGGAGAAGCAGCCACCAGGGCCGGGTGGGCGTCGATCATGCCGGCGGCCACATAGAAACCGGGGTAGGAAATGCCCCACATGCCGACCTTGCCATTGTGATTGGGTACATGCTTCAGCAGCCAATCGATCGTGTCGAATGTGTCAGTCGATTCATCAATGTCTTTGGTGCCGCGTTTGGTGGCCATGTGTGGCCGCACGTTTTCGAACACACCTTCGGACATGGTTCGCCCGCGCACATCCTGGTAGACAAAGATGTAGCCCTGCTTGCCAAACAGCGGCGAAGGCCCGAGGTCCGTGCGATACTGATCGACGCCGTACGGTTTGATGCTGTATGGCGTGCGCAGAAGCATCATCGGATACGGTTGCGACTCATCCTTCGGCACATAGACGGCCGTGTAGAGCTTCACGCCATCGCGCATCGGGATGCGATATTCAAACTTGGTGTAATGCGCTTTGACGTATTCGAGGCCCTGGCCACGGACAGGTGACCAAGCACTGGCTAGGAGCAATATCGCTGCGAAGTATGGACGCATGTTGAGTCGTCTCCGAAAGTGGACTCTGCGCAGATTACGAATCATGCCTGAACTGGACAGGATTCAGATCGCATCCGGCAAGTATTCGCTCTTCGCCGTTGACGATTGCGGCTGCATACCGATAATTGCGCGCACCCACTCGCAACCGACCGGACCAGCAACATGAACCCAGTTTACGGCAAGCTGAAGGTGTTTAGCGGCGGTGCGAATATGCACTTGGCCGAGAAAGTGGCCGAGGCAATTGGCGATCCGCTGGGCAAGCTCTCCATCGGTGCGTTTCCTGACGGCGAGACGACGGTGCGCATCGAAGAAGACGTGCGTGGCCGGGATGTGTTCATCATTCAGCCGACGTGCCCGCCGGTGAATGAACATTTGATGCAACTGCTCATCATCCTCGATGCGGTGATGCGGGCCAGCGCGGCGCGGATCACGGCGGTGTTGCCATACTTTGGTTATGCCCGACAGGATCGCAAGGATACGGGCCGAGTGCCGATTACCGCAAAGCTCGTCGCGAACATGTTGACAAGTACCGGCATTGATCGCGTCATCGCGCTCGATTTGCATGCGGCCCAGATTCAGGGCTTCTTCGACATTCCTGTGGACCATCTTCATGCGTTTCCGGTGTTCAACAACTATGTGAAGGCGTTGAATATCCCGCCCGAGAAGTTCGTGGTGCTCAGTCCGGACGAGGGTAACGTCAAACGTGTCTTGCGGCATCACACGCGGCTTGGCGGTTCGATTGCGATTGTGGACAAACGACGAATCAGCGGCAGCGAAGTGAAACAGGTGAACCTCATTGGCGGCCCGCTCGACGGCAAGACGTGCGTGATCTTTGACGACATGATTTCTACCGGCAGCAGTGTGGTCGGCGCGGCCAAGATCGCGATGGATCACGGGGCTAAGGCCGTGTACGCCTGTGCAACGCACGGAGTGTTCTGCGGGCCGGCGGAAAAGAACTTTCGCGAGTCGCCGCTGACCGAAATCGTGGTGACGGATACGATCCCGCTGCCCAAGTGGGACGGGCACGAAGACAAGTCGCTGTTTGATCCGCCGACGAAGAAGGTGGAGCGGGCAACAAGTTCGGTTAGTCATCCCTTGCCGAATATGCGGGTGGTGAGTGTAGCTCCTTTAATTGCCGACGCAATCAAGCGCATTCACGGCAACCAGTCAGTGAGTGTACTATTCGAGTAAGCCGAGCCGGTTCGCGGTGCCGATGTAGACGGGTCCGCCCCGACTCGACACCTGAATTCATACTCGGCCATGATTCCACGCTTGGCACTATTGGCACTTGGCAAAATCGTCGGCTTCCCGAGCCGCGTGCGACTCTGGACGTTTGCCGCCGCCTGCCGCGATCCCAAGCAAGTTCAGTATCTCTTGCTACGAGAGATTCTCGAGCTTCATACTGATACAGCGTTTGGCCGTGAACATCGCTTTGCCGACATTCGGTCTCCAGCCGATTATTGCAAGAACGTTCCCAACATTGGCTACGATTATCTTGAACCATATTTGGCGCGAGTGCGTCGCGGTGAGACCAAAGCGCTGCTGGGTGACGATCGCGTGTTGATGTTTGCACTGACCAGTGGTACCACGGCCGCCCGCAAAACTATTCCGGTAACGCCACGCTATCTCGCTGACTACCAGCGCGGCTGGAATCGCTGGGGCTTGCGGATGTTCCTTGATCATCAGGCGATTTCGTGCAGCCCGATGTTGATGCTCACCGGCGATCCGTCGGAGTATCACACCGAAGCCGGCATCCCGTGCGGCAGTCTCTCCGGTCTCACTTCGGCAACGCAAAAAAGGTTCGTGCGTTTCCTTTATTGCATGACGTCGGCCACCAGTAAGGTTAGCGATACCGCTACCAAGGATTATCTTGCGCTGAGGTTGAGCATGGCCCGGCCCGTCGGCGTCATCACGGCGGCCAATCCGAGCACGCTGGTCAGCATGGCTCGCACGTTGGCCAACCGCAGCGATGAATTGTTGCGCGACATTGCCGATGGCACGCTGTCGCGAAACCTCAACTTGCCGCCGGAAGTGC
The DNA here is from genome assembly GCA_031362705.1 of Gemmataceae bacterium. GTDB lineage: Bacteria > Planctomycetota > Planctomycetia > Gemmatales > Gemmataceae > JAIBBI01. The sequence continues at coordinate 6,521 of JANLTA010000551.1, forward strand.
GCGAGGCATTGAAGCCCCGACTGCACGCCGAGCCGCGCCGTGCCAAGCAACTGGCCGCCATCGCAGCAAAAGAAGGCGTATTGCGGCCATACCATGTTTGGCCACCCGAGCGGTTGCTCATTGGCACGTGGATGGGCGGTTCGGTCGGACCTTACTTACGCCAAGTGCGGGAGTTGTACGGTAAGACGTTCCTGCGCGACTTGGGTCTCGTCGCCAGCGAAGGTCGCATGACGATCCCACTTGAAGATGATTCCGCGTCGGGCGTGCCGGATATCACGACGCACTATTTTGAGTTCATCCCCGAGCACGAGATTGATGCAAAACAGCCGGTGACGCTGGGCGTGCATGAACTCGAATTGGGCGAACAGTATTTCATGGTGCCGACGACGGCGGCCGGGCTGTATCGCTATGACCTGCACGACCTTGTCCGCGTGACTGGTTTCTATGGCAAGACGCCGAAGTTGGAGTTCTTGAATAAAGGCAGCCACATCGCCAGCCTCACGGGTGAAAAGATCTCCGAGTATCAGGTCACGCGCGCCGCCGACTCGGTGACGACCCGTCTGGGCCTGCCGTTGCCGGTTTACACGCTGGCACCGGTTTGGGATGAGCGCCAACCATATTACGGCTTCTTCGTCGAAGCCGGTGCCTGGCCCGGCGAAGCTGTGTTCAAGTTCCTGAGAGACTTCGATGCTGCACTATCGACGGCGAACACAGAGTATGCCGCCAAGCGTTCCAGCCGGCGACTTGGCCCGGTGCGTGCCGAGACATTGCCGCCCGGCACCTGGTCCGACTGGGACCAACGCCGTCAGCGGACAAGAGGTGGCCCCGCCGAGCAATACAAGCACCCGTGCCTCATTGGCGATGTGAACTTCCGCATGACGATGCCGGTACTGAACGCGGCGGGCTAGCGCAATTTCCGCGAACCCTTCCAAACGGTAGAATGTCTGTCCGACCGGAAGGGTGGCAGAGTGGTCGAATGCACCGGTCTTGAAAACCGGCGTGGCTGAAAGGTCACCGTGGGTTCGAATCCCACCCCTTCCGCTATGCAGACTGTTGCAGGTTGGTGCAAAGTCGCGCAAGTGTTGGCAGTTTCTACGGACAATTTCCCAGTCGGTGGTTTGGATTGCAAATCAAAATTCGCTGGAGTGACACTTGCCGATTCGCTAGCACGTAGTCCGGAGACCGTGGCCAAGGCGTAAAGCGCCGCACGATCCACTCCAGGCATCTTGTGAACCAATTTGCCTTGCCGCTAGATAACTTGCTTTGCTGACCAACGCTTCATGATCCATACTCGGTTGCTAGTTGAACGGCTGCAAAACTGCATTCTCACCTAGCGTCACGGTGAATAGTTCGATGCCGTCAAACGAGTATTGCCGGTTGCCGTGCGAAATGATGCACTCGACCGGCGGTTTCGCTCGGTTGACATCTTTCGTCGTGGCGCCATTCAGATACATTTCCAACTCTCTTAGTCGACCAATCACACGGGCCACTTCAACATAGTCCCGCTCGACTCGGTAGTCGCGCGTTTCCAACGTAGGAATTGCCACATGGATGCAGGAACTGATTTTCTCCAATTGCGACTTTGCGCTGTAGGTGACTTCATCGAAGTCGTCAAATTTGAGTCCCGCCAAAGTACATTCCTGTCGAGCATCAGCAGTCAACTGCCGCATCGCCATGAAGTCCCGTTCTGGTTTGACTTTGCAATATGTCGGATGTTGGAATCGAGGCTTGCCGGTATTGCCTGAACCCAAGAAACAATTCAACAATCTTGTAATTGCAGTCTTAATTCTCTCGACATTGTTTTTTGCCGTTCGACAATGCTAGTCACTTGGCAGAAATTCCGCCAACTCTGGAATCGTAAGCGCCATTGCTTCCGAAGTTCCAATTCCATGACGTGCTGCCGAATAACGATTGATCTCTGCATCGTCGTATGGTTTTTTGCCTTCCAGTTTTTCAAACCAATAGCCTACTGCGTCGAGTGCCGCAAGATGTCCGTCGAAAATACCCTTCAAGTCCTTGGACAATTCCGCTAACGCGGGGGTCCACTCAATTCCATGACGGCGACACGATGACGGTTAGCGAGTGCAGGTCGATCGTCCCAAAACTGTCGAACCAATGCGTAGAGACTGTTTCACAACCAACAACTGTCGTCGTAAGTCCCTGCTGGGCAACGCGTTTTGTGGGTTATGAAACAGTTGTCTAGGAGAGGACCACCCAAACACGTTGGTTTCGATCAACTATTTGGGCGTGCTCTTATTGCGCTTAGACAAGCTGGTGGCGGCCAAATTGTTGCTGTGCGAAGCGTTCGACAGGCACCGACGCATGTTCAGGGCGCAACATCCGCAGACGTTGATCTCGACTTGTAACTTAGGCTCGTTGTGCGTGGCCCAATGCAAACACGCTGAAGCCGTTGAACTGCTCTCACCCGCCGAAAAGGAATATTCCAATTTGTTTCCGCGAAAACCGGCAAGCGGTCTCCAAGGCATGAGAAGCAGATTCTTCGAAAAAGGCCGGGGGGGACGATTGACACGGGCCGGCCGGGGCTACTATCATTGGCAGAATACAATCAATCGAGATGACTCACGCGGAGATGTTTGCAATGTTTCTACGCACCCGGACAGCCGCATCGCGCATCAACAATCGCCTTCGTTCATTCAACAGCCGAAGCCGACGATTCTTCGTCCAACTGCTCGAAGACCGAACAGTGCCGGCGACGATCACGGTGACCAACAACCTCGATACCGTCGCGGTTGATGGTACGGTCTCGCTTCGTGAAGCACTGAACTCCATCAACGCCGGCGCAAATGTGAATGCCGACGTCGTGGCCGTTGGGGCATACGGTACGTCCGACTCGATCAGTTTTTCCGGTGTCGTCAGTCCGATTAACTTGACGACTGCGGGCGGTGCACAATTGGCGATCAGCAAGGCGGTCACCATCACCGGGCCAGGGTCAGCTTCGCTGACGGTCGCCAACACGGCTACGGCCAGCACGACGAGTCGAATTTTCAACAATACAAATGCCACAGGTTTGGTGACGATTTCCGGGCTGACGCTGTCCGGCGGCAATTTAACCGGTGCTAACAACGGCGGCGCCATTGTTATGACCACCACTGGCAACATGACTTTGGACAGTGTCGTCATCACCGGCAACACGATTGTCGGCGAAGGTGGTGGCGTGTCCAACCAGAGCACTGGCACGCTCACTGTTTTGAACTCGTCGTTTACCAACAATAAGACCACTAGCGCTACGAGCGACGGCGGCGCGATCAATAATCAATCGACCGGTAAGCTGGTTCTTACAAATAGCACATTCTCGGGCAACATCGCCGGAAACGACGGCGGCGCCGTTTACTTGTTTTCTTCGACGACCATAACATTCAGCGGGTGTACCTTTAGCTCCAATACCGCCGCGAATCGGGGTGGCGCACTCTACTTTACCGGGCCGTCGGCGACATCGACGATATCGAGTTCGACAATCACCACGAACAAGACCACTGCGGGAACGGGATCGGGCGGCGGTATTTTCTTGACTGGCACGCTGTCCGTGACGAGTGCATCAATTACTGGAAATAGCGCCTTTACTTCGGGTGGCGGCATCTACGGCAGCGGGGCGACGCTGACGTTGGGCAGTTGTACGATCTCGACCAATATTGCCACAACCAATGGCGGCGGTATCCGCAACTCAGGCGGGACGACCATTACCGGAAGCACCATCAGCAACAATGCCGCAACCACCACTGGCGGCGGCATTCAGAGTACCGGCGCTCTTTCCGTTAGCGGTGCCACGATTTCAGGTAATAGCGCAGCCAGCAGCACGGGCGGCGGCGGTGGGGTGTATCAGTCGGGCAGCACGGCTTCGATCACTAATACCCAGATCACCAGCAACAAGGCGACTGTTGGACCTGGTGGCGGCATGCGCAGTGTGGCGAGCGCCGGGACGACGATCAGTGGCTGCACCTTCTCCAGCAACAGTGCGGCGACCCAAGGTGGAGGCATTTCGCAGTCCTCGGGCACCATCACGCTGAATAGCACGACCATTGACAGCAACTCCGCCACCACCGGCGGCGGCGGTTTGTCCACGGCAGCCACGATCAACATCAACGCGCCGACGCCAGCGGCCGTCGCGGGAGTTACGATTTCCAATAACACGTCGGGCGTGGGCGGCGGCTGGAACATGACGGCCGGTACGATTACCGTCCGCAACACCACCATTTTTGGCAACACAGCTACGGGTACCACGAGTACCAACGGCG
>JANLTA010000571.1:0-6841 GCA_031362705.1 Gemmataceae bacterium
CCCGCCGAAGCGCAGGCGGAACTGGATGAAGTCGGCAACGTTGACAGAGCCATCGTTGTCAAAATCGCAAATCAGGGGGACAATAAAGGGGACAGAAATCAGGAAGTATAGGACAGGGGACATCTTAATGAGCGCGGCGTCAGTAAACCAGAATGTCCCCATTTTTGCCCATTTTTGTTTACACCGTGGCACGAGATTTTTTGACGGACGCCCCAAACGGCGATTGGTAGTGGGTCAGTTTGGTCTTCTTCGTGCTTCCTTTGTGCCCTTTGTGTCTTCGTGGTGGGTCTTAAGAACTCACCACAAAGGCACAAAGAACACAGAGGAAAACACAGAGAAAACAAGATCATTTCATACCCGTCAATTTCTCGCGCCGTGGCAAATTGACTCACAACCAACTGCCGGTCAAGATCGAGCCCAGGCATCTCAGCGAGTGCCAAGTCTCCGTAACTTTCGTCACCATCAAGCCCGACTACGACGCATGGGTAAAATCCTACTTCAAAGAAGGCAAAGGCACTGGGTATTCGGGAATCTGGCTCGGCGAGAATGCGGTGCTGGCGGCGGTGAGGGTGGGGAATTAACTCATCGCTTCCGGCTTTGCGGGAAAGTTTTGTAGAGTGGGTCGAGGCTTTGCGAGACCCACCGAACGTATCGTAGGCGGCCTCCTTCATAGTTTCACCCGCCGGCTAGGCGGGAAAAAAATACCGCCAGGAATCTGAATCTCAGGGAAATTCCACCCGCCGCAAGGACACAAAGCAACACTTACCAGTTCGATACGGTCTTGCCAGTAACAGGTGCAACAATCCAAATATCAGGTTTGCACTTATTCATGACTGGAGGATTTAGAAAATAAACCGTGCCGACGCCACCACGTGTCAGTGCTTGGTCTAAGGTCTCGCTTAAGGTCTCGCTTACCGTGGTGTCAGACCATAGTTCTTCGAGCTTATCTGGGTAGCAATGATTGAGACAATAGTAATCGGCCAAAAGAGCGTCCAGTACTTCTAATAGCTCGCGAACTGAGGTCTCATAAATACTGTCTGCAATGTCCCCCGGATTGACGAATCCTACCTCACATAGCTTCAGCACTCCAGCAATCACAACTTCGCGAACAAGCGCGCCGACCGTAACAACTAAACCGGCAATGATAACTAGTGACCACACCGTTTTCCGTCGCATAGCGTTACTCCATCACCTGTCCAGTTCAACAAGCTCAATTGGTGCCAGGCTAAGCGTTCTCCGGTCGGCGTGTTCCGAGAGCGCGATTGACCGCTTCGACGAGTTCACTCCAGTCGCATTGCACAGCAGTGAGATGGTAGTCGTGTCCGAACTGCGGCCGTGTCCGTTCCTTCCAACCCGGCAAAAATGTTTCAGCATCATCCACGTCGTGAACGTCCAGGAACAATCCTTGAGCGCTGCCCACCATTGCCCCCACACCAACCCATGCAACATTCCGAAGCGGGACTTGCATTGGCACTCGGTCAAATCCGCCGACTGTTTCGACCAGTTGCAGATATTCCCGGCTGATTACATACCGGCACCGGCGCTGTTGCCCACGAATGGTGAATAATGCGAGGTATGGCAACATCACGACTGCGCCGTGCGCGACAAAGGCGACGAGCAACACAAAGAAGTTAAAGACCGCGCGCCGTAAGCCGGCAAAATCAAAAAGGAGACATGCCCAGAAGCCGATAGCAGTGGCCACGAACACCGGCCACAGGACAGCCACTCCGAGTAGATTCTTGACGGCTTGGCCTTGTTTTGCGCCAACGGTTACGCCCTCGAACACAGTCAGATCCGCAGGCGCAAGATAATTCATAGACGTCCTCGGTGCCGCTCCTACTCTATTTGATATTGTTACGGGGAAATTCTACCTCGAGCTGCGGTCGAATCGCCGGACCCGGCTGCCGCTGTGACCGCAGGTCTCCACTTTTTTTCCGGGTGCCCCGACACTTTGCCACGGCCATTCAGTAAATTGCAGAATTCTGGCGAATTCCGCTACTGAGACTTGACGCTGACATTTTTGTAGTGTACACTATTACATATCGGCCTCCGGAGCCGATGATTGACGCAAGCGGCGGGCTTGGATCCAGTCCGTTCATCGGCGTCATGACAGAGAGTCCGTGGATCGAGTTGATTCAGTATTTGGATAACCATGCGCCGGAATCGGTTGTCCATCTGTAGAGTCAATGAAATCCGAGGATGAGTTGGTGTCTGTTGAAAGGCGATGCCGCGGGACAACACGATCCGGCGTATCTGTCGCTTAAACGAACTCACCACCCACCCCCTCGCCATCAGCGACAAATGAACCGACATGTTCGGCTCACAAATAAAGCGCCACACGCGCCCACCTCGAGTGTGGCAACAAGGTCGGCCGCTGCGGTCGTAGCGAGCGTGACCATTACCCCAAGTGCCCGCGGCATCCCCTTTCCAGCGCGTGGGAGTGCGCGCGGGCGGATATCGGGGGCGAGGGAGTTAGTTGCAGAGGATCAAGGATTTAGGATGGGGTCTGCGGATCGGGACCACGGGCTGGCGACTTGTCGCCAGTGAGAGTGATCTTTGACAACTGAATTGTCACGGGAAATGCCGCAACCCTCGGCAGGGGCCGAGGGTTGCAGTGGTAATTTCGATGCTGATTCACTCGCTCTGTCTGTTACGCATGTTCTTCGACTTGGGCCGGCACTCGCTGGCCGCGCGGCGAGTGGGCAGTGTCGGTTCGGTATGTCGGCGCGTGGTGGCCGCGGTATTCGTCGAAATCCACGTCGTCGTAAGTGCATACGTAACCCGGCAGCTTCGACCGCTCCATTTCCAGATGGTACGCCTGAATCACGGCCGATTGAATGATTTCGCGGCTGGACGCATTGATGGGGTGTGCAATGTCGGCATGGAGCTTGGCCCGGCCATCGGGGCTGTGCCGGAGCGAGCGGTTTTCGTCCAGCTTCAAGCCGCAGTGGCTGCAAAAACGGCAGCGCAAGTGGTTTTTCGCGCTGCATCCGGGGCAGCGGTCCGTCAGTTTGCGGCTGGGCATGGCCACGAAGCAGCCCTTGGTGCCATCGATGATCTTGAGGTCGCGGACGACAAACATGTTGTCGAATGTTACCGAGCAGAAGGCGTGCAGCCGTTCGTTGTTGTCCTTTTCTTCGACCAGCTTGATGCGAACTTCGGTGATCTCCACGGCGGTTCTCCTTGATGCCGTTGGCGGGCCAGGGTCGGCCTAGTTGGCCGGCGAGGTGCGCTCCGGGGTGAGACTTCGGACCACAAACACGCGCGGCTTGGGATCGGTTGCGAACTCCGTTCGCAAATCGGCGGCCAGCCGCTGGGCCGCCCGGTAGTCGGAACACAGGGCAAACAGCGTCGAACCGCTGCCGCTCATCAAACAGCCCAACGGCGCGTGCCGGGTCATAACCTCGCGCCATTGCTTCACAAGCGGGCACAACCGCTCAGCCGGCTCAGCAAGCCGGTTAAATAACTCTCTGCCTATATCCGCGATTTCGCCATTTGCATAGGCGGTTCGCATTCGCTCGGCTGAGCGCGGTTGGGAAGGCACAGTCGCATTGCGGTAGATTTCTGCGGTCGACAGGCCAACGGGGGGGCACACCAAGACCAGGTGCAGACGCTTCATCGGCCGAACCGGTTCGACAATCTCGCCTCGGCCAGTACACCACGCCGCCGGCAGGTTCAGGAAGAACGCCACGTCACTGCCAACTTCCGCAGCGGTCTGGGCGAGTTGTTTGCGGGACAGATTAAGGTCCCACAATCGGTTCAACGCCAATAGTGTGGCCGCCGCATCGCTGGAGCCGCCGGCCAAACCGGCCGCAGAAGGAATTCGCTTTTCCAAGTGAATTTTGGCACCGCCGGTGTGGCCAGTACGGCGGCGCAAAGCGTGAGCAGCTTTGACGACGAGGTTGCCGTCGCCGGTGGGAAGACCGGGATCGGAGCAAGTCAGATTCAGAGACTCAGCCAACATAACGGTCAAGGTGTCGGTCAAACTGACCGCCACCATCAAGGTCGTCAACTCGTGAAAGCCATCGGGCCGTTTGGCCTGCAGTTCCAAAAACAAGTTTACCTTAGCCGGGGCAAACCATGTCATTGCCCCGCTCTTGCGGTCAATCGTGCGGGACATGAAAGTACGGTCGGGTTGGAGAGAAAAAGTACCCGTCCGTGGGAAAACGCGATGTGCGCTTCATGGCCCGATACCATCCTGGTCGCTCGGGCGGGGCCACTGATGCCGCCCCCGTCCAAGGTGCTTGTCACTAGTCTGCGAGGGGGATGTTACCCAGCGAAGATGCCAAGGTCAATAGTTTCCACTCGAAAAAACCACATATTCTTCGTACTCGCGAGTCCGTTATGGTTGTCGAAACAGGTCGTCGTAGCCGCGTTCGCCAGAATGCGGCTGGCCGAACTCCGCATTCTGGCGAATGCGGCTACGGTGAGTTGAAATCCGCATTCTGGCGAATGTGGCTACGGCGTGTCGCCTTTGACAGTAATCGCCGCGTCGTGTACAAACCAGCCGTCGAAACGCACATTCGACTGGCGAACTCTGAATTCCGGACCCCTGACCAGGCATGACTTTACGCAAACCGAAAAATTTAGGCTTGACCTCTGGACGTAGAACGGGAGAATGTGAGAACGGGTTCCGGCGTGGCCATAATGTCCCCGCAGGCAGCCCCGTTTGGCATTCCCGGAAAGGATGTTCGATGTACCGGTCCTTCCTTATTGGCCTCGCCGCTCTCTTATCCAGTCTAACTTGGGCGCTCCCGGCTTCGGCCGGCACTACGCACGCCATCATCGTCGGCGTCGGCCAATTCACCGATGCCCAGATTCAGCCCCGTAAGTTTGCCGAGGCAGATGCCCAGGCGCTTTACGATGTGCTGGTCAAACCGGAGTACCTTGGCGCTCCTGCTGACAACATTCGACTTTTCCTGACCAAGGAAGACGATCAACGTCACGCCAAGCCGGCAACCAAAGACAACATCGTTGCCGCGATCAAGGAAGTCGTGGCCAAAGCCGGCAAAGATGACATGGTCCTCGTTGCCATGTTTGGCCGTGGTGCGATGCTCGCGGAACGCACTTGCTTTTTCGCAGCAGATTCAACAGTGAAAGACCGGGCCAAGAATGCACTCGCTTCCGCCGATATTCAACAGGATTTGCACACGCTCAAAGCGGAAAAGCTCGTGGTCTTTCTCGATGTCAATTACAAGGGGGTGGACCCCGGTGAGGAAAAACTCCTCGAACCGAATCCGCTCGACGTCCTGCGCGCCTTCGTGATGGTCGGTAACGATGACAAGGAAGACAAAGAGGAATCCACTACGCCGCCGGGGCGTGTCGTGTTTCTTGCCAGCGCCAGCGTGTCCCCGGCAATTGATCTGGAAGAACATGGACTGTTCGCACAGGTGATTCTGGACGGCCTGAAAGGCGCGGCCGACAAGGATGGCTATGAGCCTGATGGCAACGTCACCGTCGATGAACTTGATGCATACATCGAAACCAACTTGCTGAACCTGGCCCGCAAATATGGCAAAAATAACGAAGAGAAACTGCAATCGCCATTTGATTGGGGCGGCCGGATCAACAAGTTTGTGTTGTCACGCAACCCGGCTGCAATGCCGAAGGCTCAAGCGCGTTTGGCCAAACTGCCCGAGTTGAAACTACCGCTCGAACGTGCCGCCGAGGGTGAAAAACTCCTGGCGAAGATGCCGAAACTCAAGGCCGACCAGGAGCTACGCAAGCTCTATCAACAACTCACCGATGGTACGGTGACGGCGGAGAGATTTGAAGCCGCCCGGAATGAGAACCTCGCCGCACGCGTCTTGAGTGCTGATGAAGCCCAAGGCTTTGCCAAGAAAACGATGGACGGCCTGTTGATCGTTCACAGCGGCTATTACAAGGAACAGATTCTGGCGCAAATGACCTACTGGTCAATCAAAGGCATGTACCGTCGGCTTGACGAAAAAATGCCAGACGAGACTAAGGAAAAGCTTGATGCGATCAAAGTCAAGCTCGACAAAGTCAAGGAAACACTTGATGGCGAAGGATTCAAGGAAGACTCCGACGAGCGTCGTAAGCGACAAGTGAAACTGCTTCAGGCGGACACGGAACTGCGCCGCCCGCGCTTGGAAGAACTGCTCACCGAAACGCGCCTACGTCTGGGCAAGCGCGAGGATCTTGAAGGCAACAAGGATGTCGATTTGGCCATCTCCATGATGATGCTCAATCTCGACTATCCGTACACGACGTACATCGATAGCGAATCGAAGAAAAAGTCTGAGACCGAATTCCTTGGCCGGTTCACCGGCATCGGCATCCAGATCCGTCGCGATCTTGTGCGCGACGGCTTACTTGTGGTCTCACCGATCAAAGGCAGCCCCGCCTATAAAGCGGGTCTGCTCGCCGGCGACCTCATCACCGAGGTCATTACTGACATGAGTGCAACCGGTCGGTTATTGCAGGAACGGGAAACCGTCTCCACACGCGGCATGAAGACTGAAGACGCCATCAAGCGCATCCTCGGCGATCCGAACACCAGGATCACTGTGAAGGTCGAACGCGAAGGATCGCCGCAGCCGCTCATGATCGATATCAACCGTGCCCAGGTAAATGTCGAAACCGTGCTCGGCACCAAGCGTCGGGAAGACGACGAATGGGAATACATGCTCGATGCCAAAGACAAGATCGGCTATATTCGTCTCACCCAATTCACCGGCTAGTCCGCGGGTGACATGATGGCGGCAGTGCAAAAACTGACCCGCGATGGCGTCAAGGGACTGGTACTGGATCTGCGATTCAATCCGGGCGGATTACTGGATTCGGCCGTGGACATCACTGACTTGTTTGTTGACGACGG
>JANLTA010000589.1:0-1806 GCA_031362705.1 Gemmataceae bacterium
CCACTACAACGCCGGCAACGACATCGCCGCCGCCGCAGATTTCACCCAAGCCATTCAACTAAACAATAAGCCGATCAACTACCACCTCTTTCGTGCCCGTACCCTGTTGCGCATGGGCCAACTTGATGACGCTGTCGTCGACTTCACGAGCGTGCTTGACCGCGATTTGACCTGTGCCGACGCCGCGTGGGGTCGCGGCCGCATCCATTCCAGCCGCGGCAACTGGGCCGCCGCCGCCCGCGACTTTGGCCGGGTAATCGCTGTCAATCCGGATGATGAATTGGCATTGTCGGCACGGGGCGAAATGTTCCATCGGTCCAACGAGTGGCCGCGTTGCCTGGCCGACTACCGCCGCGCGGCCGAGTTGACGCCCAACGATGCTAAGACACTCAACCGTTTGGCCTGGGTATTGGCGACATGTCCCGTAGATGGCTTGCGCGATGGGGCGAAGGCGTTGCAACTTGCCGAACAGGCAAACCAGTTGACCGCCAATCGTGATCCGTTGATTCTCGACACGCTAGCCGCCGCCCATGCCGAGTGCGGTAACTTTGAGCAAGCAGTGAAAGCAATTGAGTCAGCGCGAATATTTGAGCAAGAGAACGAAGAGTTCGCCCGCCATGCGGCAGCATTTGCCGCCGGCGAACCGTGGCGCGACGCCATCGCTTAGCCGTGAATCTTGCCCTTCTGCGATTGATAATTCGCCACCTGGCTCTCGAAGAACTGCACCAGATCGTCCAGGCAAAGATTCACAGCGTATCGGTCAAGAATCGTTTGCCGTGCAGCGTCGCGCAGCGGCTGCGTGCCGGCCGGGTCGCGCAGAATCGTCAATGCCTGATTGGCCAAGCCTTCCCAATCGTAGAAATCCGCGAGCAATCCATTCTTGCCATGCTCGATCACTTCCTGCACCGGAGCGGTAGCCGAGCCGACCATCGCACAGCCGGTTGACATTGCCTGTAGCATCGACCAGCTCAGTACGAACGGGCCGGTCAGATAGAAATGCACATCGCTCAAGCGGTAAATCGTCAACAAGTCCGATGTTGGAACCAGGCCCAGAAAATGGAACCGACTCACGTCGAAGTCGCATTTCTCCAGCACGAACTGTTTGAAGCTCTTGCCGCCCGTGTGGTGGAGTTCATGGCCATAGTTTGAGCGCTCGTCGCCGGCAATCAGGAATATCACATCGGGATGTTCGCGCTGAATACGACCCGCAGCCTTCATGAAGATGTCGAAACCGCGTAGCGACTCCAGCCCGCGCGACACGTAGGTGACAACCTTGGTCCCGGCAGGAATATCGATGCCGCGAAAGTTCATCGGCCGCTCAATCAGCGCTGGATAGAAGATCTCGGTGTCAATGCCGTCGTGAATCACGCGCAGTTTGTACTGCAATTCTGGCGGTGCGGTACTCATCTGGAACCGCGTCGGCGTGTAGCCAGCATCGATGGCGTGGAGATGCAAATACGTCAGCGCGTGATACGTGGCGTTAAACAGCCGCACGGCTTCCGGCGGCGGATACTCCTTGCGGAGAATTAGCCCATCGCCCCAAAATGGCGCGGGCAACATCTCGTAGTACCCGACAAATGGGCAGTCATACAAATTGCGCAGAAACAACAATGTACCATATGACACGTGACCCACTACCAGATCGGGCTTCAGTTGCGGCACGCCCTTCAATCCGGCATATACGGCAGTCAGGTGTTCCAACATGCCGTCAAGAGCGTTGGGGTTGTAAAAGACCTTGGGCTGCGGCCCGGGCTTGGTTTTGTAGTTGATGTGCGTGAACGGCAGCTGCAAATGGGTTGTGTCAAT
>JANLTA010000615.1:0-9838 GCA_031362705.1 Gemmataceae bacterium
CCACCGCTTTCTCTTATCCCTGCTCAAGCAAAACCCCACCCGCAACAGTATCATCGGCAAACGCCGCGGCTGCGCCTGGAACGACGACTTCCTGATGCAAGTGCTTACCGGGACAACGATTTAGTGGCCGCTGGCCCTGGACTTCTGACGCATTGCCACCTCCTCCTGTTCTATTGCGGCGTCGTGAACTCACGGAAAAGCGTTGGGCAGAAGCTCAGATTCAAACCGAAATTTACTTGACCAAAGCGGCAAATGATTATCCGGATGTAACGAGCGCCGATACCAAAACCAAGATTGGCCCTCGTGCCGACGCGGCTCTGATTGGTCTGAACAACATGCCAAATCTGTTGGCCGGTCAATTGGCCTCCGACATTCGAGGCAAGGACTTGCAGGGCAGTAACTTGAAACTCAGCGACCAAAAAGGCAAAGTTGTGCTGCTTGTTTTCTGGTATTCGTCCTGTGGATACTGTCTGGCCGATGTGCCGCATGAGTTGGAGTTGGCTGCCAAATTCAAAGATCGACCATTTGTCATCATCGGCGTCAACGGCGACGAAAACAAAGGCAGGCCATCGCCGCCGCCGACAAAGCCAAAATGTCTTGGCGATCATTCGCGGGCGACGAAAGTGTGCGCCGCGGCTCAATTCCGGCTATGTGGAACGTGGAAGTCTGGCCAACGACCTATGTGATCGACCATGCCGGAATTATCAAGCATCGTAACCTTCGCGGCAAAGATTTGGATGAGCCGCTTGAAGAACTAGTGACGGCCGCTTAAGGTGCAAAACCAAAGTAGATTACTTTTGTGAGTGTGACGCCACGTCGAGCTGATGTTTCGAGCTCGCCAATTGTTGTATCACTGTTACTGTAGCGAACCGCGGCGCACCTGGCCGCCGCGGATTACGAAGAATTGCAAGGGCGTGAACGTGCTGGCTTCGGGGTGGTTCAACACGTACATCACGTTGTCGAGGGTCAGGGTTTCCCATTGGTGCAGGCCGATGAGGATGTCGCCGCGTTGGATGCCGGCCCGGGCGGCCGGGCCTTCCGTTGATACATCCACGATGGACATGCCACCCTGGAGTTGGCCGTTGACGCGATGGACAGAGTCGGCGGCCGTGGGAGCCAACTTGAGGCCAAGCTTGCGCCAGACGACGTCGTTGGGCGTTGCGGTTTTTTCAGTGCCACGCAGAGCCAGTTCGGTGGGTTTTGATTGCCCGTCGCGCGAAATGACCATTGCGACCTTGTCGCCGCCTTTGTGTCCCAACAATGCTCGTTCGAAGTCCAGCGAATTGGTGATTGGCGTATCATCGACTTTCACGATCACGTCGCCGCGTTGCAGGCCGGCGGCCGAAGTCTGCGTCACAGCATCGGGCTGATCGACGACGAGGTTGCGCACTGCGGGGCTGGAACCCGGCTCCACGCGATCCTTCAGCGCCAGCGAATGCAGCGACTGGAACTTCTTGCGGCCACTCAACAGGTCGGCACCCACGCGAATCATCTGATCGACGGGGATGGCGAAGCAAATGCCTTGAGCGCCGGCCCGGATGGCGACGTTCACGCCGATCAACTCGCCGTGCATGTTGATGAGTGGCCCGCCGGAGTTGCCGGGGTTGATGCTGGCATCCGTCTGGATGAGCGACTTGTAGGCAATATCCTTATTCAGCGTCACGTCGCGCTTGGTGGCGCTGACCACGCCAGTGGTCACGGTGTGTTCGTAACCAAATGCGTTGCCAATCGCCAGGACTGGTTCGCCGATCATCAGGTCCGACGCGGTGCCCAACGGCATCGTTTGCAGCGGAGTTCTCGGTTCGATCTTGAGCAGAGCTAGGTCTGTCTCAGCATCGCGGGCAAATACCTTGGCGGGATAGCTGGTGCCATCGGCCAGGCGCACCCGCAGCGTCTGCACATCTTCGACCACGTGATGATTGGTAATGATGTAGCCGCGCGGATCAATGACGATGCCGGTGCCCATGCCGTTGACGCGGTTGGGGCCGTGGTGCAGGACGTCATCGGTGGCGGCCACGGTGCGTTCGCTGTGGATATTCACCACCGCCCCGCGCACGCGCTCGACCACGTCGACGACCGGGGATCGGCGCGGGTTGCCGGCCGCCAATGTCGCGGGAGCTGCGCTGCGTGGTGCGGCGGAGGTAATTTCCGGGCCGTTGGCGAATGCCGGGATGACATTGGCCGACAGGCCGATGGCCAGGGCTACACCGGGAACGGACCGAATCAACGAGGTGCGGAAGCAGAGCGGCATGAAGTCCTCCGAGCGGTGGGTCTCGTCCGTGAGCCGGGTCGGGCCGCGAAGTTGATGGTGATTTCGACGCCAAACGCGGCATCGCTGGAGACTGCAATGCGCGGAATGTGTGGCAATGTGCGGAAACGGTTCACATCGGACATGACGTGCGGATCGAACGTGGCAACCCCGACATAATGATGGTGCCGATTGTGCGGGGTGTGTCCGTTGTTCGTAGTCGGTTGTCCGATGGTTGTCGAGAAACGTAAGTTAATGCGAAGTACGGCATTACCAACGGGAAACCACCTTCATGCCTGAATTGCCGCGACTTGAACAAATCCGCGCGCTATTGCGTGACGACCCCGACGATCCATTCCTACAGTACGGCCTGGCGATGGAGTATCTCAGCATCGATGACCCGCCCGCCGCCGCCACGGCATTCCGTGAATTGATGCTGAAGCAGCCGGACTATGTGCCCACGTATTTGATGCTCGGCCAGACACTACAACGACTGGGCCGCGAAGACGAAGCCGCAGATGTGCTGCGAAAAGGTGCGGTGGTTGCCAAAGCCGCCGGCAACGACCACGCCCTATCGGAGATTCAAGGGCTGCTGGCGATTGTGGAATGAGATGACGGATGGAAGATGAAGGACTAGAGACGATGTTGATGCAATTCAAGGTTGAAAAACATGTACTTGACCCCAGAGGGGTCACAGCCATTAGCCGGTGGTTGAGCGCAGCGATACCACCGGTTCACGAAGGCAAAACGCATCTCGACCCCGGAGGGGTCGCAGCGTGTTCGATCTGCTGCGACCCCTGCCGGGGTCGTGAGACATCTCGAAACTTCAGACCCCGGGTGCGCGAAGCGCGACCCGGGGCTAATAGCTGTGACCCCTCCGGGGTCAAATCCGAACTGCAAACCAGCACCTACATGAATCGCTCGGCGACACTCTTCGCTTGGATACTGTGTCTACTTTCATCCTTCATCCTTCAACCTTCATCCTTGGCTGGTGATGGTTGGTCCGCCGTCGAGAGCGAGGTTTACGCGGCTATCGGCCGTGGCGAGTTGCCGGGCGCGGTGATCGCGGTGCTGCACAAGGATGAAGTGGTTTACCGCAAGGCGTTTGGGTCGCGAGTGAAGTTGCCGGCAGCGGAGCCAATGACAGTTGATACTATCTTCGATCTGGCGTCGATCACCAAACCGGTGGCGACGGCGACATCGATTTGGACGCTGATTGAAGCCGGCAAACTGAAGCTCGATGAAAGGGTCGCAACTTACTGGCCAGAATTTGCGCCACAAGGCAAGGACAAACTCACGCTGGCTCATCTGCTGCTCCACACCAGCGGTTTGATTGCTGACAATCCGATGGCCGACTATCTGGATGGACCGGTGACGGCGCTCGAGCGCATCTGTGCACTGAAACCGTTGGCGGCACCGGGCGACCGATTCATCTATTCCGATGTCAATTTCATCGTGCTCGGCGAGTTGGTGCGACGAGCTTCCGGCAAGTCACTTGATGTTTATGCCAAAGAAACCATCTTCGAGCCGCTGGGCATGCGCGACACCGGCTTTCGGCCGCCGACGGCATTGCGGCCACGCATCGCGCCGACGGAACAGCGCGATGGAAACTGGATGCGCGGCGAAGTCCATGATCCTCGGGCGCACCGACTCGGCGATGTCGCCGGCCATGCCGGCCTGTTCGGCACGGCTGATGATCTTGTTGCTTATGCCCGCATGATTCTTGGCAGCGGAACGCTCAATGGCAAACTGATTCTGCGGCCAGAGACTGTTGCCGCGATGACGACTGCGCAACCGGTGCCCAACGGGCAGCGCGCTTATGGCTGGGACGTCCGCACTGGTTTTTCATCCAATCGCGGCGAACACTTCGGCGGTTTTGGCCATACCGGCTTTACGGGTACGTCGATTTGGATTGATCCCGCTAGCTCAACTGCCGTCATCATCCTGGCCAACGCCGTGCATCCAGATGGCAAAGGCAAGATGAAGCCGCTGCGTGCACGGGTCGCCACGCTGGCAGCGGAGATATTAGGTGTCGCTAAAGCGCAACCGACATCAAAAATGAGCGATGGCGTCGCCACCGGCATTGATGTACTCAAGCGCGAAGAGTTCGCCCGGCTGCGCGGCAAGCGTGTCGGTTTGGTCACCAATCACACTGGGCGCGATCGCAGCGGCAGGGCCACGGTCGATCTGTTGCACAAGGCCAACGGCGTTTCACTGGTGGCCTTGTTTGGCCCCGAACATGGCATCCGCGGCGCGCTCGATGAGAACGTTAAGGACGGCAAAGACGAGGCAACGGGTTTGCCCGTCTACAGTCTTTACGGTCCGCGACGCAAACCTACGCCGGAGTTGCTGCAGGGAATTGACACGCTGGTCTACGATATTCAAGACATCGGCTGCCGCTTTTACACATACATCAGCACACTTGGCAACGTCATGGAAGCGTGTGCCGAGAACAAGATTCGCCTGGTCGTTCTTGATCGGCCCAATCCCATAGGCGGCCTCGCCGTCGAAGGGCCGCTGGCGGATGCCGGGCGGTTTTCGTTTGTTGCTTATCATGCCATCCCGATTCGCCACGGCATGACCGTCGGCGAGCTGGCCCGACTATTTCAGGCTGAGCGGAAGTGGCAACTGGACCTTGATGTTGTGAAGTGCGAGGGCTGGAAGCGGGCCGACTACTTCGACCGTACATTGTTGCCGTGGGCCAACCCATCGCCGAACATGCGGTCACTGACGCAGGCGATCCTCTATCCCGGCATCGGCCTACTGGAAACAACGAACATCAGCGTTGGCCGCGGCACCGATACGCCATTTGAATGGATCGGCGCACCGTGGCTCGATGGTCGCCGTGTCGCTGCCGAGTTGATGAAGCACCACCTCCCTGGCGTGTCGTTCGTGCCAACCAGCCGCACGCCGACTGGCAGCGTCCACAAAGATAAACTCTGCGGCGGCGTGCAAATCTTCGTGACCGACCGCGACCAAGTTGAGCCGGTGCGCCTCGGCCTAACTCTCATGGATGTGCTTCGCAGCCTTTATCCAAACGATTGGGATCCAAAACGGATCGACACTCTGCTGGTCCACAAAACCACTTACGACCGCATCATAGCCAAACAACCCGTCGCACCCTTGGCTCAGGATTGGTCGTTGCAGGCATCTGCGTTTCACGAACGGCGGAAGGCGTACTTGTTGTACGAATAAACAAAAAGGCCCACCCGATGCAACGGGTGGGCTTTCTTTGACATTCAAAATCCGCAAGAATCACTCACCGCAACTGGAGCACGCGCTGAACAGGCACGACATGCGTTCGTGCAGGCGGGACTTCCAGCTCGTGGTGCAGCAAGTCGGCTCGCAGCAGGTTGGTTCGCAAACCACAGGTGTGCATACCGGCACATAGCGGCAGGTGTGGTACTTCGTGCAGTACGCTTCCATGTGGCACGTCGTCACCGGCACGCAACGCTTGCAGCACACCGGCTCGTAGCGGCACACAGTGTAGGGCCGGCAGGTGCGGTGGTATTCCGTTACATGTCGAACCGTGCAAACCCGGCGGCAGGCCGTGCGCTGTTCGCAGATCATGCGGCACGTCGTGTACGGCACCATCCGCGTGTGACACTCGGGAACCGTGTAGCAATGCCGACGGCATTCATAACGCACGTGCTGTTCCGGCACCATGCGGCATGTCGTGTATGGCACGCACACCTGCCGCGCTTCCGGCACGGTGTAGCAGTGCCGGCGGCATTCGTAACGCACCTGTTGTTGCGGAACCATCCGGCACGTCGTGTACGGGATCGTTCGCACATGGTGTTCCGGCACCGTGTAGCAGTGCCGACGGCATTCGTAACGCACATGATGATCCGTCACCATCTTGCATGTGGTGTAGGGCATCATGCGCGTATGGCACTCGGACACCGTGTAACACCGGCGGTGCGTCACATACCGGCAGTGATCTTGCCGAACCATCCGGCACGTCGTGTACGGGATGGCGCGGGTGTGACACTCCGGCACCGTGTAGCAATGGCGGCGGCATTCGTATCGCACGTGCTGTTCCGGCACCATGCGGCAGGTCGTGTAGCACTGGTTGACATACTCCGTGTGTGCCACGACTTTGCAGGTCATGTAGCACTGCGTGTGCATCTGCTCGCGGCACACGTAATGGCACTTCCGCACCATGCGTGTTTCAGTTGTCGGCACCCAGACGTTCTTGCATACCCAGTGGCCGGGACATTGCACGCATTCCTGCGTGACCGGACCGGGGCAATAGCGCGAGCAACAGGTGCATGGATCAAAGCTCCAGCAACCGGGTTGCCGAACGCAGCGGGTGACGACCGGGCCAGGAACATAGTGCCGCTCCGTCACGCAATGTCCCGAACACACTTGCACTGCTTCTTCGGTCCACACCGGCTCCATGTGTGTGGTCTTGTAGCAGCACTGCCGCGGCTCCATCACGGTTTGGTAACGTGTTACGGGGATGCACTGCTGGTGCTGCTGATATTCCGCCCGCATCGTGCAATAAGGGATGGCGACCTGATATTCCTGAACCACTGGCCGATGCGTGACGTACTGCTCGTGCCGCACGTGTTGCTCATACACGGGGTGCCACGTGCAGTAATGCTGCGGCACCTGGTACTCCTGCACCATGGGCCGATAGACCATGTAGTTCACCGCCCGGCAATGCTGTTCATACACAGCCCGTTGCGTGCAGTACGGGATCGCCACCTGGTATTCCTGCACGACAGGTCGATAGGTCGTATACGGCACGTGCTGGCAATGCTGTTCGTAAACCGGATGCCAAGTCGTGTAGGGAATGACAACTTGGTACTGCTGCACCACGGGCCGATGCGTGACCACTGTGTGTGTGCGCACGTGTTGCTCGTAGTGCGGCCGACAGACCGTGTAAGGGATGGCGACCTGATATTGCTGCACGACGGGCCGATGCGTCACATATTGTTCGGTCCGGCAATGTTGTTCATAGACGGGTCGCTGAACTGTGTACGTGTACGGCACATCGACTTGCTCGACGACCGGCCGTGTCACCGGCACGCACTCTTCGTGCATGCGCTGCTCGTACACCGGCCGCATGACCGTATAGGCCTCTTCGGTCATCACGGTGCGATAAACTGGCCGATAGCACGTCTGCGTGTGCTCTTCCATGACCGGGTGGTAGCTCACTCGGTACGACACCGTCGGCGAGCAGCACGATTGCGCATAGCTGGCCGAACAGGCACCGCAATGCGACGCCGATGCAATCGACGGTGCGGCGACCAACGCAACAAGCGCCAACAGAGCGCGACGAATGGATGCAAGCCTCATGGCGGCAATCTCCCGGTGCGGATTCACGCGAATCTCCCGCGCGAAGCTACGCAATTGTGACCGAATGGGGGCTTCGGATAAACAGCGCGACGGGACAGAGGCAGGAAAAAGAACGGCAAAGAGTCGGGTCGTTCTTACCTTGCCTGCGAAGCGCAACAAGCTTGTGATTCCGGTCCGGTAAACTCGGCCGATTCGCCAATGATGGCGCGAAAAGTGGCTATTCCGATTACAATGCCGACATGAGTCTCATCCTCGATCGTGAAGAATATATCGAGCAGGCCTACTTTTTTCGCGCCATGCGCGAGCGGCTGAATGACCAGCGCGCCGCTCAGGATGTGCTGGAATCCGTCCACGAAGAAATCCTGGCGACAACTCGGCTGCCAATGGCCGTGCAGTTTCTCGCCGCCGAGTTGAAGCACAGCGGTTTGCTTGCCAGCGGCTTCACCCGGCTTTCACACTATTTCACGCCATTTCAGGCCTTTGCCATTCAACAATGTGAAAAGGATACAAGCCGCTTCACGATACAGATGGCCCTGTTGCTCCTGGAGCGCGAAGCGCAATATCGCGCGGACGGACCGACGAAACCGGGCATGTTCGTCTACCAGTTCGAGGGCTTGAGCCGCAATCGACTTGGTTACGACGAGGGCCTGATCGCCATGGCCGGCGATCCGATTTACGACGCCGAATGGAAAACGTACCTGAATCAGGTCCGGCGCAAGATCGGCTCTGTGGACTTCGCTGACTTGCTTTATGTTCGTTCCGAAGAGTATGTGACGGAACAACAGCGCAGCGATCCGGATTACGAACCTCCGGTGATGCCGCTCTTCGGCATCAAGGAAGGCAAGATTGCCAAGGCGAATCGTGGACGGGATCCGCTGTACCTATTCGCCGCGCTGCAGCGGCAACTGGGCTATCCCGAAGTACCCCGCCCGCAGGAACGCACCGACATCCAAACCAAGTTTGAGCAAATGGCCGTGAAGCTGAAAGAAATGGAAGCGCGGTTACGGCTGGTCGAAAGCGAAGTGAAAGGCCAGGTGGACCTGCAACTATTTGGTAAGCCGGAGCTTTTTGAGGCGGGAAAGGAAGAGAAGATCTTGTGACGAGAGGCTTGGGGCGAAGAGTGTTGTCGGCCTATCTCATTTCCAATCGATAGCGCGGCTGGCCAAGTGGATCCACGCTGGCGACCAGGCGAAACTGCCGGCCGAAGATCGCGGATTTCGACCAGCCGTCGGCAGTGACATCGGCGACATAGCCTTTGGATCGCAATTGCAAGACATCGAAGCGTAGGTCTTTCGTGCGCGCATCGACGAGCCAGTACTCCGCAACGCCGGCGCTGCGATAAGCGGCTCGAAGGTATTTGTCGTCTTTCGTCTCGGAGCTATCGCTGAGTACTTCCAGCACCATGTCCGGCGTGCCTACCAATTCCATGATCTTGCCGCGCTTGTTCTTCTTGGCATTGAGGCGCCCTGATTGAAACGTCGACCATGTTGCGAATGCCAAATCAGGTTCGCAGGAGAGATTTGCTTTGGTGTTGTTGATCCTCATGCGGTCGGCGATGATTGCCCCGGTATCGGAAGCACGTACGATCCCAGTCAGAACAAAGCTGATCTCGGCTTTGATCTGATTGTGCGTTACGAACTCTTCCATGGTCAAGTCCGCCCAAAGTTCGTCGTCGATATAGTCAACACGGCCACTTTGCGGAAACGCGTCACTAAGAGTCCACTTGTGAAACGAAGCGTAATCGACGACCCAGCCGGGAATGCGTACTTCGTCTCCGGCGACAATAAACTGCTTGATGCGTGACGTCGGGCGTATCGCTCGAGTCTTGCCAGCGGGAGGTATTGATTGAATCATTGTTCGTGAAACTATGCTGATTCAAGGGCTCGATCTACTCTTCATCATATCCTATCAGCCGAATCCCGCAGCCGCAAACCGCATCGTGCAAACACATGTCGCAACAACAACTCAACCGCCGACTTGCCGGGGCCGGTGAGCGGCAGTTAATGGGGGCGGTTAATGGCGCAGTTAATGGGGTCACGCAGTTAATGGGGTCACAGTTAATGGGGTCATTCTGCTTTGTTCTCCAACCGACGAGCGTTGCTTTGTGTCCGTTCGGCCGAAGACAGGTCGAGCTTTTCAATGAGTGGGGGGTACTGAGCGTTAATTCACGGCGGTGGGGAGCAGCGTGGCGAGTTGATCGGTGGGGATGGTGGGGAGTTTTGTGAGGGTATCGCGCAGCCAGGGCCAGGGATTGAGCGTTAACAGTTGGCAGGTCGCGGTGAAGCT
>JANLTA010000637.1:0-6792 GCA_031362705.1 Gemmataceae bacterium
TCCGGCGGCGGATACTCCTTGCGCAGAATCAACCCATCGCCCCAAAACGGCGCGGGCAACATCTCGTAGTAACCGACGAACGGGCAGTCATACAGGTTGCGTAAGAACAATAGCGTGCCGTACGACACGTGGCCAACCACCAGATCGGGCTTTAACTGTGGTACGCCCTTCAACCCGGCATATACAGCCGTCAGATGTTCCAACATGCCATCGAGTGCGTTGGGGTTGTAAAAGACCTTGGGCTGCGGGCCGGGCTTGGTTTTGTAGTTGATGTGCGTGAACGGCAGCTGCAAATGGGTTGTGTCAATCGACGTCAAGCACGTACATTGCCAACCGAGCTTCGTGGATAAGTGTGCTGCCAGGTGTCCAAACTGAGCTGGGAAGTTGGGGTGAATAAACAGGACATGCATGGTGCGGCAATTCCTCGGCGGACGATCCGACTGTGGGCTGGTTCGGCGAGTTATAGTCGGGGCGGCTGCTCTCGGCACTATGTTGCTTTCGACTTGCAGGATAATCTACAAATCGTCATAGGCTCTGACCCGCCGCACCACCGATTGACAAAACCGGCTTGGACACCTCAAGTCGCCTGACCGGCTCAACCGATAGCAACGGTACGCGCACCGTGTGTGCGCGGAGGCCAATTCGGGGGAAGCCGGCCATGAAGTTCATTCGTCGCGTTGCTGGGTACGGTCCGTGGGCGGTCGCTGCCGCCCTGGTTTTGGACGTTGCGTACCCGCTGCAAGCGGCTCCGCCAGGCGCCTCGCAACCGGTGTCCTTCCGAGCGGTAGCCGTGCCGGTTGAGGATACGGAAGCCGCCGCCAACGTTCAGGTCGCCTGGCTGGCAGAGCCGGGCTTGTTTCTTTGCACGCTTTCCACGCGGACCACTGCAAAAGGCATGGAACTCCACGGCTTCGTTTCCAACGAACCGGCGCGTCAGAAAGCGCTCGCGATCGCCCGCGCCCTCTACACGGGCCCGGTGATCGACCAAATCAAACTCCACCACGGCATTCCGATTCAGATGAGCCACGGCGCTGCTCCGAACGAGCTAGCCAATGCCGCCTCGTCCATATTGGCTGAAGCGCTTGGCGACAAAGTGTTGGGCCTGCGCGTCGTCTGCCCATCGGCCGGGCGCGTCGAAGTCACCGGCAAGTTGTCGTCGCTCGACGATAAACTGCTGGTCAGCAAGTGCATGAAGTCGCTCACCGGTTGTACCCATGTCGTGAACAAGACTTCCGCGCCGGGTTCGACCGAAGGCGCGGCCATCGTCGCCAACATTCCGATGATGATGACGAAGCCAGGCAATGACGGCTCAGTCAATTGGAAATCGGTCAACAATTTCAGCGGCGGCAGTTCGCAGCCGGTGATGATCACTCGATCCATGCCAACGACCTCGACGCCGATGATCGTGAAAAACGAAACCCCGGCACCGCGCATGGTTGTCACGCCGCAGGCCAAACGCTCGTCCGAATCCCGACTGGCAGTTGTGCCGCCGCCGGCACCCATCAAGCCGGGATACGCTCAAATCTCGGACATCAAGTCAACACCGACGACAAAGGACGAAGTCGTCCAGGCTCCGGAACCAGCGTGGCCCACCATGCCCGCTGCACCAATCGAAGTGACGAAGGCCACGAATACGGTGACGCCGACATCGATGGAGACCAAGGCGACTGGCAGCAAACCACAGGTGCTCAACCTGATGCCGGTGGCCCCCGAAGTCGAACCCGTGATCGAAGCGCCTAAGGTCATTGCGAAGGCCATCGTCGATGTGCCAGAGCCGCCGAAACCGATCATTGTGCCGCCGATCATGCCGGCGGCCCCGCAGGTCATCGCGGAACCAATCGCACCGACAGTCAAAGGTACGGCGCTGGTTCAGTCGCCCTACGGTGGCCAGGTCAAGCCGATCACCGGTGCGCCAATCAAGCCAATTGCCGCCGAGTTGCCGAAGCCGGCTGATCTGCCCAAACCTATCGAAATGCCGCAACCGATTGTCGAAATCCCGGCGACCGGGCCTGGCAAAGCCTGTGTAACCGACTTGGCAAAGGTGGAAACGCTAAAGGTAGTTGAGCCGGCCAAGTGCGAGCCAGTCCAGGTCGCGGAAGCCCCGAAATGCGATAAGGCGAGTGAGTGTGAAGGTGCTAAGTGTGAAACGGCAACTTGTCAGGAAGGTCCGAAGATGGAGCCGGCCCTGCCGGTAGCCGCGGCGAAGATTGAGATGCCGATGCCTGTGGCCGTTGAACTTGCCAAAGTCGAATCGAGCAAGGTTGAGCGCGGCGCGGCACCGAAGGCCGCACCGGCGACACCGGTGAAGACAGTCACGTACACGCCGGAAGTAATCACTCCGAGCAAGTCTGGCAAGGAACCGATCAGTATCACGCTTGATGCCGAGACGGCTCGCCGTGCGGTCGAAGATATTTGCCGAGGCTCTGGCAGCGACCTGAAAGTCACGGCCGGCCCGGGTCTCCAACTTACCGTCGGCATGAAGATCGCCAACCAGGGCGATTGGGATCGGCTCTATACCAAGATCAAGGCACTGCCCGAAATCAGCGGCTACACCATCGTTTGCCAAACACAAGTTGAAAGCGCCGGCGTGAAAACGGCACCGGCCGTCGCCGTGCTTGATGCCAGCAGCAAATCGTCATCGACACCGATGATGGGCGTGCTGCGAAGTCCCAGCACAAGTGCGACTCCATCAGCCGAAGCCGCCAAGTCGGCCATCGAAACTCTTTGCCGTGGCAAGGGTGAAGAAGTCGTCGTGCGAACGCCCGGCGGCAAACAGGTGGCCATCTCGATGAAAATCGCGACTCCCACCGACTGGGAAGTGCTGTATGCCCAAATCAAAGCGCTGCCGGAAATCGCCGGTTGCTCCGTGATCTACAACGTCAGCATGAAGTAGAAGACACGACCACGAAACATACGAACGACACGAAACCGGCTTGGTTTCGTGTCGTTCGTGTGTTTCTGGCAGTCGCTTAGTTGCCTGGGAACATATCGATCGCCGATGGAATCGCCGGCGGCGTGGAAAACGGATCCTGCACATACGACGGCGTGTCGATGACTTGCGAGCCGTCAGTCGACCCGCCCGGCCCGCTGACACCCGACAGAATGTAGCCCTGACTCAACGCCAGCAGCGCATTGGCCACTTCGCCGAGTTCGGTATTAATCGCCTCGCGAACCGAGGCCAGGCCGATGATGGTCCCGATCACGAGTATGGTGACAACGAACAAGTACTCGGCAGCGATGATCGCGCCGGCATCGTCGTTCCAGAGATTGGCGGCGAATTTGGTCATGACGTGGTTCATCCTTGTGGCGGCCGCCCGCGTCCGTGTCGGCCCTGGGCGCGTGCGGTCGGCCGATACGCGGTTCGAGGTCGGGAGGCCGACGCTCTACTGTCCAACCCATCGACCTGCCGAGCAACCGAAATCGGCGGAATCGTCCCTTTCTTCCGTCGTTTCGACCGCTGAGGATGTGCAATACCGCGTGTTCCATTTGACAATCGCAAGCCGCGCCGGCGGAACATTATCGGCCGTTGATGAGACGTTTTTCCGGATTTGATTGAAGATGAAACTACTGGCTAAGATTCGCCGTGGGCAGGAACCGCGGTGCCTTGCGGTGCAATGTCGCCTGCTCGAAACTGTAAGCGATGCGAATTAACGTCGATTCGCTCCAGGCACGACCGAAGAAGGAAATACCGACGGGCAGTCCGTACACATAACCTGCCGGCACAGTGATGTTGGGATAGCCAGCCACCGCGGCAGCGGTGGAACTGCCACCCAGCCCGCGAGTGCCGCAAATCAAGTCTGTCACCGCTGCCGGACCACCACTCGGGGCCACCAGCGCATCGAGCTTATGCTTATCCATCACCGCATCAATGCCATCGGTGCGCGAACATTGCTTGCACTTCTCGACGGCATCGAGATACTCCTTCTCAGTCAAAGGCCCTTTCGCCTCAGCGCGAATCAGCGTTTCCTGACCGAAGAATGGCAACTCTTCTTTGACATGTTGTTTGTTGAACTCAATCACATCCTTCAGTGATTTGATGGGTGCGTCACCCCCGAGCCGCGTAAAATAGGCGTTCAGCCCTGCCCTGAACTCGTACAGCATCACCGTGAATTCTGCTTGCCCGATACGGGCCATGCCTTCAATTTCCACCGGGTCGATCAACTCCGCGCCGGCCTTCTTCAGCGCGGCCAAGGCATCGTTCATCAACGCATCGACGCGTTCGTGAACACCGAAGTTGCGGCGGACAATGCCGAGGCGAGCGCCTTGCAGGCCATCCTTGTCAAGGAACTTAGTGTAATCGGCGACGAGCTTGGCGTCTTTGGATGCCGCGTCTTCGTCATCAATACCGGCCAGCGCGCCGAGCAATGCCGCGGCATCCGCGACGGTGCGAGCCATTGGGCCAGCCGTGTCTTGACTCACCGAGATGGGAATGACTCCTGTCCGGCTGATGAGGCCAACAGTCGGCTTAATGCCGACGATGCCACACGTGGTTGCCGGGCTGATGATCGAGCCATCCGTTTCCGTGCCGACCGCGATAGCACACAAGTTGGATGCCACGGCCACCGCTGACCCGGAACTGGAACCCGACGGATTACGATCCAGTGCATACGGGTTCTTCGTCTGCCCGCCACGACCGCTCCACCCGCTGGTCGAACGATTCGACCGGAAGTTGGCCCACTCACTGAGGTTGGTCTTACCCATCAACACGAGGCCGGCTTTGCGAAGCTGTTTGACAAGAAAAGCGTCGCCCGGTGGCTTTGACGCAATCAATGCCAACGACCCCGCCGTCGTCGCCATCTTGTCGGCCGTGTCAATGTTGTCTTTGATGAGGACCGGAATCCCATGCAACGGCCCGCGCGGCCCTTTCTCCTTGCGCTCCCGATCCAATTCATCGGCGATGGTGCGCGCGTCGGGATTAACTTCAATGACGCTGCGGAGAGTTGGGCCGCCTCGATCAATGGCTTCAATCCGGGCGAGATAGGAGTCCGTCAAAGCGCGAGCGGTCAGGCGACCCGCTTTCATAGCTTCCTGCAACTCAGCGACAGATTGTTCGCCCGCAACTGGTGCCGAGTCGGACGCAATTGCCGGTAACGTCGCCGCGATGCCCGCTCCGAAACCTATACGAAAGAAGTTGCGCCGATCCGGCACGGGAAACGAATTCATGGTGGACTCCTCACAATCAGCGAACATACGACGTTCCGAAAGTGTATACGACATCGCGTCGTGCGCGCACCTAAACTCCTGTTTGGCACGCTCGACCCATTCGGAATCATCGCTTTCGGCCGATCAGGAGCGTGTCAAACGAAACTGTTAAGCGACGAGTTACGTCATCGGGTGGGTGAGTTGCTCAAGTTGCAGTAGCAAGCGACGAATCAAAACCAATTCTGGTGCATTCATTTTCAGTCGTTCGATGGTTGCTCGGCCACATGTCGTGGTTCCCTCGACGATGGCGGTATCAACTGACGACCAGCGAAAGTGCTTGGCCCAGGCCTCCGAGCGCGGATTGAACAACGGCACCATCGTTCCATCGGCCGGATCGATTCCGTGGGTGTGTTTCCACTTGTGCGCGTTGCAATGCGGGCATGCGTAGGCCCAATTGTCAAGGCGACTCGTGCCGCCCGCGGCACGTGGCTGAACATGATCAACTTCGAACGGGGCCACCTGGCCGTGCGGCGGAAGTTGACAGTATTCGCAGCGATCGTTGGCACGTCTACGAACTTCGCCGCGCTCCGCCGCGTTCATCCGACTGGTACCCCAACCGGGCAAGCACGGTCAATTTCCGCCAGTGCCACCTTCGCTTCGAGTTGTTCGATCGTTCGGTGTTCCGTGAATTCGACCAGTGATAGAAGCTCTTGATGTTCGCTTTCCGTCAGGAACTCGGTGCGCTGGCCCAGCTCGCCCATTCGTGCGGCAATGGCCGGCTCCAATGTGTAATCGGCAATGCGCCGCAGCGCCGTTCGACTCGAATTGAGCGCCGCGAAAAGCGAACCATTGGAGGCCACGGTTGCGGTCATAGATTCCTCTCCAAACCCGTTGCACTCATTATGGGCAGTGGGACCGAATGATGACAAGTGGTTTCAATG
Organism: Gemmataceae bacterium; assembly: GCA_031362705.1. Classification (GTDB taxonomy): domain Bacteria; phylum Planctomycetota; class Planctomycetia; order Gemmatales; family Gemmataceae; genus JAIBBI01. Next base: position 6,084 of record JANLTA010000637.1, read on the forward strand.
GTTGGTATTCATGTTCGAGCGTGTACTACGGTAGCGTGACGTCCACCACATCATCCACCCCATCCCCACGAATCCCGCAAGTCCCGCCCAGCGTGTCACGCCATGCCCAAACACCACGGTTGCATTTAACGTGATGAAAGCCAGATAGCCTTGCACGATGGTCTCGGCCAATCTTGATCGCGATAGGTAGTTTGCGGGTCGTAGCCACCACCAGACGACATCAATGGCCCAAATCAACGTGAAGGCGTAGTTCGCGTAGATGCCCCCGCCCCAGTCCATGCCAGTGTAAGACTGCGTCTGTCGGGCCGTAAATTCATACGCTTCAGCATGGCTCCCATGATGGACGAAGTGGAAGGCCGAGGCGACGTGGATTAGAAATGCAATGAAGCCGGCGGTCCATGCGGCGCGAGCCAATGTGAGCCAACGCGGATGATCGCGTGCTGAAAGCCGCAGAGCCAATGATGCCATGTATGAAGCAACGGCGAGCCGGACGGTCCAAGAAACGAGTTGATCAGCGGTCAGAGTCGGCACTCGGGTATTGCGGCCTGAAGGGCCGATCTTCCTTAGCCCAGCCCATCGGGCTGGGTTGGACATTGCCAGTCGATTTCGGCCAGAAGGGCCGCGCTAATAGGGGTCGCCGCAAATAGCGGCCCGTCACGCCGCAAAAAGTTTATTCGATGAGTTCCCAGCCCGAAGGGCTGGGCTAAGG
>JANLTA010000657.1:0-2051 GCA_031362705.1 Gemmataceae bacterium
GACAAAGTACCCGTCGGCCAAGCCTTGCATGAGAGCACTGGCACCGAGACGGTTGGCTCCGTGGTCGCTGAAGTTCGCCTCGCCCAGCACGAACAGGCCGGGCACGGTGCTCATCAGGTGGTAGTCCACCCAAAGGCCGCCCATCGTATAGTGCGGAGCCGGGTAGATGCGCATGGGCCGATGATAGGCATTCTCGCCGGTGATCTGGAAATAGATATCGAACAGGTTGCCGTACTTTTCCTTCACCTTCGGCTCGCCAAGCCGCTTGATAGCGTCGGCGAAGTCGAGATACACGCCACGACCACCGGGGCCGACACCGCGACCCTCGTCACACGCTTCCTTGGCCGCACGCGAAGCAATGTCGCGCGGAGCGAGGTTGCCGAAGCTCGGATACTTCCGTTCCAGATAATAGTCGCGGTCGGCTTCAGGAATCTGACTTGGCTCGCGGGCATCGCTGGGTTTCTTGGGCACCCACACTCGGCCATCATTGCGCAGCGATTCACTCATCAGCGTGAGCTTAAACTGATGATCGCCGCTGACGGGAATGCACGTCGGGTGAATCTGCGTGTAGCACGGGTTGGCGAATAAAGCCCCACGTTTGTAAGCGCGATAAGTCGCTGTGACGTTGCATCCCGCCGCGTTGGTACTGAGAAAGAACGCATTCGAGTATCCGCCCGTGCCCAGCAGCACGGCGTCGGCCGCAAAGCTCTCGACTTTGCCGGTGACAAGATTGCGCATCACCACACCGGCCGCACGACCATCTACGACCACCAGATCGAGCATTTCCGTCTGCGGGAACATCTTGACCGTGCCGGCGCCGATCTGTCGAGCCAATGCTTGATACGCGCCAAGCAAAAGTTGTTGGCCCGTCATGCCGCGGCAATAAAACGTGCGGCTCACCTGGGCACCGCCGAAGGAACGATTGGCGAGTTGTCCGCCGTACTCTCGGGCAAACGGAACACCCTGAGCCACGCATTGATCGATGATGGCCTGACTGCACTCTGCCAGCCGATGTACGTTGGCTTCGCGGGCGCGGAAATCGCCGCCCTTCACCGTGTCGTAAAAGAGCCGATAGACGCTGTCGCCGTCGTTCTGATAGTTCTTGGCCGCGTTGATACCACCCTGAGCTGCAATCGAATGGGCCCGGCGCGGACTGTCCTGATAACAGAACGACAAGACGTGATAGCCCAACTCGGCAAGCGTGGCCGCAGCGGAAGCTCCGGCCAAGCCGGTGCCAACAACAATTACCGTGAACTTCCGCTTATTGGCCGGATTGACCAGCTTGAGTGTGGACTTGTACTTGGTCCACTTTTGCGTCAGCGGCCCACTCGGGACTCTTGAGTCAAGATTGATGCTCATCAATGATCCTGCGTCCAATTGCCACTCAAATAGTCGCGAACGTAAGTAAGCGGACGGTTCAATGCACCCAACCCAGCAACACGGCCACCGGAATGGAGATGTTTCCGACAACGATCAGCGTCGCAAGCACCAGGCCCGCGCCGCGAATGATCGGCCAGTACTTTGGTGCGTTCAAACCCAGCGTCTGGCAGACACTGCTGATGCCGTGGCTCAGATGGAACCACAACACAATCTGCGCGATGATGTAACTCAATACGACCCACCACTTGGAAAAGCCGATCAGCACCATCGTGTACACATCATGGCGGCCCAGTTTGTCGTGGAGTTCCAGCAAATTGGAACCGGTATCCGTGCCGTGGACCATGCCAAGGGTGAAGTGGGCGAGATGATAAACGACGAAGGTGAGGATCAGCAGACCGGAATAGAGCATCGTCAGCGACGCTGTACTCGCCTGCACCGTGCCGGGATATTGGTAACGTTCCGGTCGAGCACTGCGATTGCGAAGTTGCAGCCGTATGGCAAGGAACACATGGAGGACAAAAGCTCCCAACAATCCCAGTCGGCCCACCCAAAGCAGGCCGCCGAGGTCTTTCAGTCCCTTGGCATAGGCATTGAGAGCGTCCGGGCCTTTGAAAATAAGCAAGTTGCCGGCGAGATGCGTACACAGGAAGCCGACGAGCATTAGCCCCGTA
>JANLTA010000671.1:0-4478 GCA_031362705.1 Gemmataceae bacterium
TAGTATGGAGGCCGAAGCGCAGCGAGGAGCAAGCATCTTCGCCTCGCTGCGCTTCGGCCTCCTAAAAAACAAGCAAAGAAGTCAATAAGAGTACAGATCACCCACTGACCAATTCCATCACTTCATCCAAACAATCGACCATAAAATCGGCATCGCTCTTATTGATGCACATCGGCGGCTTGATGCGGAGCGTGTTGCCGAAGAGGCCGCCTTTGCCGATGAGCAGGCCGCGGTCTTTGCATAGCTCCAGGATCTTCGCGGTCTCGGTGTTGGCGGGTTCCTTGGTCTTGCGGTCGCGGACCAGTTCAACGCCGAGCATCAGGCCTAGGCCACGTACTTCGCCGATGATCTTGTGTTTCTCTTGCAACTCATGAAGTCGATTCTTCAGATGCCCGCCAATGGCCTTGGCATTCTGCTGTATGTTCTCGGCATCGATCACATCGAGCGTGGCCAGCCCCTGAGTCATACTGATGGGGTTGCCGCCGAACGTGTTGAAATGGAGTTTGTTCTTCATCATGGCGGCAATTTCCGGCCGGGTAATCGCCGCCGCGATGGGCACGCCGTTGCCCAGGCCCTTGGCCACGGTCACAATATCCGGCTTCACGCCCCAGTTCTCGTAGCCCCAATAATGTTCGCCAGTGCGGCCAAAGGCGGTCTGCACCTCGTCGGCAATGCACAGGCCGCCGTATTTGCGAACGATGTCGTAGACGATGCCGAAATATTCTTTGGGCGGTGTCACTGCGCCGCCGACGCCCTGAATGGGTTCGGCAATGAAGCACGCGACCTCGCCTGGGGTTTCGTAGCGAATAACGTTTTCGACGTCGTGAGCGCATTTCACGCCACAGCTTGGGTATTCGAGGTCATAAGGGCAGCGGTAGCAATAACCGGGCATCGCATGCTTGACGTTGACGGCGGTATTGGTCTTAAACCTCCACGGGCTTTGCGCGATGAGCGATTGCACAAGCTGCGTGCAACCGTGATAGCCATTGCGCAGGCCGATCACATCGTTGTTCTTGGTGAACTCGCGGGCCATGAGGATTGCGACTTCGTCGGCCTCGCTGCCAGAGTTGGTGAAGTACGTCACCGATAAGCCACTGTCGGCCGGCATCTTCTCGGCGATGCGCTGTGCGAGCTGCCCGGCGGCCGGGTGCAGGTAAATCGTCGTCGTGTGCTGCAAGCGGCCCACTTGAGCCTGCACCTTCTTCACAATATCGGGATGGCAATGGCCAACGGACACGGTGACGATGCCGGCAAACCCGTCAAGATACTGCTTGCCGGTTTCGTCCCAGAGGTACTGCATCTTGCCTTCAACCACCAGAAGCGGATCCTGGTAGTACATGAAGAGTCCGGGAGACAAGTATTGCTTGCGGACCGCCAACACTTCGGCCTTGGTTGGTCCGGTGTACGGCTCGGGCTTGTGAGGTGCCATTGGGAGCGGGGTGCGTTTGGTTGTCATGTCTGTCTTTCTATGGGCGACGCGTTCATCAAATTAACCACAGAGACACAAAGGGCACAAAGGAAAACACAAAGAAGACCAAAATCAACCGAGTACCATGCGTTTGATGCCATCCTTCATTACAGGAACGTTGAAGTTCAGCAAAAGGCCAGCGCGAATACCGGTGAGTTTCAGATACGTCAAGAGTTGAGCTTCGTGAATCGGGGCCAAAACGTCAACAGCTTTAATTTCGATTATGAGTTGGTTCGGAATCAGTATGTCAACGCGGTAGCCGTGTTCGAGTTTCAGGCCTTTGTACAACAAAGGCAGTGGTTGTTGGTGCAAAAAGGTCATTCCACGAAGCGTCAACTCGTGGCAAAGGCAATTCTCATAGGCAGACTCCAACAAACCCGGCCCCAAACAGCGATGCACTTCAATTGCCGCACCAATCACGGCAAACGACAACGGCTCACTCATCCGCATCTTCCGATCTTCTTTGTGAGTTCCTTTGTGTACTCTGTGCCTTTGTGGTTAATAGCGACTGTCAAAGCTGTGTGATTGCTGAATATGTCTCCGGCCTTCGATCACGAAAGAACTGCCACGTATTCCTGACTTCGCGGATCAATTCCAGGTCCATGTCGGCGATGACGATGTCGTCGGCGTCGCGCTTGCCGACCGTGAGCATTTGGCCGCGCGGGTCACAGAAATAACTTTGGCCGTAGAATTCGCCGATGCGCCATGGCTCCTCAAATCCCGGCCGGTTGATCGCGCCGACGAAGTACTGATTGGCGACGGCGTGGGCAGGTTGTTCGAGCTTCCACAGGTATTCCGACAAGCCGGCAACCGTGGCCGACGGGTTGAAGACGATCTCTGCACCGTTCAGGCCGAGGCAGCGTGCGCCCTCGGGGAAATGGCGGTCGTAGCAAATGTAGACGCCGACTTTGCCGACGCGGGTTTGAAACACCGGGTAGCCCAGGTTGCCGGGGCGGAAGTAGAACTTTTCGAAAAAGCCGGGGCCGCACTGCGGGATGTGCATTTTGCGGAACTTGCCAAGGTAAGAACCATCGGCATCAATCACGGCTGCGGTGTTGTAATAGATGCCGGGCAAGTCCTCTTCATACATCGGCACGACCAACACGATGCCATGCTTTTTGGCGACTTCCATCATGAGTTTGACGGTGGGACCATCGGGCACTTTCTCCGTGAGGTTGTACCACTTGGTCTCCTGCTCGGCACAAAAGTATGGGCCGTAAAACAGTTCCTGCATGCAAATGACCTGAGCGCCCTGATCGGCCGCCTTGGCGATGAGGGCGAAATGTTTGTCGATCATCGACTTCTTGATCTTCTCGATCGGCGCGGTGGCGGACTCGCTGAGCGTGGCCTGTATCAGCCCTCCTCGAACAATGCGCGGCATGTTTCAATCCTCCCGGTAGGCTCGATCTTAGAAGAATGGTAGGGTGGGTCGAGTATTCGAGACCCACTGAGTGGCTAATGGTGCAACGGTGGGTCTCGCAAAGCCTCGACCCACCCTACGTTTCAACCATCATTTGGGTAAGATGCGTGCATAGCAATGGAGAATGGGACGATGAGTACGACAGTTGAATCGGTGCCGATGCTTGTGGGCGGAAAATGGGCACCGAGCCGATCGAGCCGCACGGGACCAGTACACAACCCTTCGAATGGTAAGGTGATCGCGCAGGTGGCGCTTGCCAGTGTGGAGGAAGTGGATGTAGCCGTCAAGGCAGCGGCGGCCGCCCTGCCAGCGTGGGCGGATACCCCGGCCGTGGACCGGGCGCGAATTCTGTTCCGATACCGGGACAAGCTTGAAAAACATACTGAAGAGTTGGCACGCTTGGTCACGCGCGAGCATGGCAAGACGTTGCCGGAAGCGCGGGCGTCGGTGCAGCGCGGTGTCGAAATGGTCGAGTTCGCGTGTGGCATTCCCAGTTTGCTGATGGGTCAGACGCTGCCGAACATCGCGACCAATGTTGATTGCGAGACTGTCCGGCATCCCGTGGGAGTGTGTGTTGGGATTACACCCTTCAATTTCCCGGCAATGGTGCCGCTGTGGATGTTTCCCGTGGCATTGGCATGCGGCAACACATTCATTCTGAAGCCATCGGAAAAGGTGCCGCTGAGTTCGGTACGGCTCGGCGAGTTGTTGGCCGAGTGCGATCTGCCTCCGGGCGTGTTCAACATCGTGCATGGAGACAAAGAGTGTGTGGACGCCTTGCTCACTCATCCCCTCGTGGCGGCCATCTCGTTCGTGGGCTCGACCAATGTCGCGCGACATGTTTACGAAACCGGCACTAAGCACGGCAAGCGCGTGCAGGCCGCTGGCGGTGCCAAGAATCATTTGATCGTGATGCCGGACGCGGATCTGGAACAGACCGCCAAGGCAATTCAAGCCGCTGCTTTCGGTTGTGCGGGCGAGCGCTGCATGGCCGGCAGCGTGGCTGTGCCGGTCGGCAATATCGCAGATTCACTCGTGGACATCATTTGCGGGCTTGCATCCAAGATGACGGTTGGCGCTACTGACGGCGACGCCAAAGTGGACATGGGTCCGGTCATCTCGAAAGAGCATCTCGACCGCGTGTCGAGTTATTTGGAAATTGGAACGAAAGAGGGAGCAAGTTTGCCACTGGATGGCCGTAAAGCCGCAAGCGGCGACGGCTTCGTGATTGGCCCGAGTGTGCTGGACAAGGTGGCGCCGACGATGCGCGTAGCCAAGGAAGAGATCTTCGGCCCGGTGCTCAGCGTGGTTCGCGCCGGCGATTTGGACGAAGCAATGGCAATTGGCAGGAACGTGCCTTACGGTAATGGAGCGTCAATCTTTACGCGTTCCGGTTACGCGGCCCGCCAGTTCAAGCAGAACTTCAATGCCGGCATGATCGGCATCAACGTCGGCGTGCCCGCGCCGATGGCGTGGTTCCCGTTCACTGGTTGGAATCAATCATTCTTCGGCGACTTGCACATCCAGGGCGTCGAAGGCGTGCATTTCTACACCCGGCAAAAGATGACCATGACGCGCTGGTTCGCATCG
>JANLTA010000686.1:0-3959 GCA_031362705.1 Gemmataceae bacterium
GGCGACAATTATGTACTGATGGGTTCACCGGCCAACGGCCTCTTCCGCCTCTTCGGCGACGCCTTGCTGGCGCTGCGGGCTTAACGACTACATGTTCAAACCGACCCGCCAAACCGCATGGAAGTCGAACTGCACATGGAGGCCGAAGCGCAGCGAGGCGAACGGTGAAGGTAATAGGCGAAAAACGCCGTCCTCCTCGCTGCGCTTCGGCCTCCAAATCATCAAACCAGCACCATTAAATCGACCCGCCGAATCGCAGGCGGAATTGGATGAAGTCACTCGCGGCCACCGCGCCGTCGTTATCGAAGTCGAAGGCGACACTGGTACCGCCGAGGACAAGGCGGAACTGGATGAAGTCGTTGGCCGCGACGGAGCCGTCACCATCGGCGTCGCCGAAGAGGCGGAAGAGGCCGTTGGCCGGTGAACCCATCAGTACATAATTGTCGCCGGAGATGCCGTCGCCATTGCCATCGAAGCCGTTGCCGGTGAACTGGTTGCCAATGATGTTCAGCGTGTACCGGCCATCTGAGAGTGAGCCTCCCAAATCGACCGAGCCGCCTGTAAATGTCAGCGTGACGAAGGTGCCGGACAAATCGACTGCGGCTGACAATGTTGCCGCATTGGTGGTCTTTTGATTGACCAGCGAAAACGCCGCAGTCGGGCTGCCGACGAAACTGACTGGGGAGTCGAAGGCGATCATGAGCGATGTCACCATCGCACGTTGCGCCGAACCGTTGTTGACTTGGACGTTCGAGACCCTCGCCGGGGGCGCACAGAACCGCTGGCCGTAGACGCCATCGCCAGAGCCGTCCTGTTCGAAGCTGTTCCACACGATCAAAACGTCGCCGTCGACGTCCATCGCCACCGATGGGTAAACTTGGAAAAAAGTCGTATAGGTGTTGATCTGGAATTCGCCGCCGACCTTGGCACCTGCCGAGTTGAACCGCTGGGCGTAGATGCCGAAGCCAGGGCTATATGGGTAGTAATAGGCGTAGCCGGAGTTCTCTTGGCCGTAGCTCATCCAGGTAATGAGGGCGTCGCCGTCGGGATCGATCGCCACCGACGCGCGAACCTGCTCATTTGGCGTGTAGGTGTTGATTTTGAACTCGCCGCCGACCTTAGCCCCCGCCGAGTTGAAACGTTGGCCATAAATGCCGGAGTCAGGTCCGACCTGTGCGCCGCCCCAAACGACCACGGCGTCGCCGTCGGCATCCAACGCCACCGATGCGTAACCCTGGTTACTCGTCGTGTAGGTGTTGATCTGGATTTCGCTGCCAACCTTGACCCCCGCCGAATCATACCGCTGCCCGTAAACTCCCCAGCCGTCTCCGTCCTGCCAGCTATCCCATGTGACCATGGCGTCGCCGTCCGCATCCACTGCCACCGATGGGCGATTCTGATAACTCGTCGTGTAGGTGTTGATCTGGAATTCGCCGCCGACCTTGTTTCCCGTCGAGTTGAACCGCTGGCCGTAAACGCCGTAAAAACTGCCGTCCTGGCCAAAACTTTCCCAAACGACCACGGCGTCGCCGTCGGCGTCCACTGCCACCGATGAGTTGAACTGGTCATTCGTCGTGTAGGTGTTGACCTGGAACTCGGTGCCGACCTTTGCCCCCGCCGAGTTGAACCGCTGGCCATAAATGCCGTCGCCGCTGCCATCCTGGTCATCGCTGACCCACACAACTACGGCATCGCCATCGACGTCCACCGCCACCGATGGCCGATTCTGGCTACCCATCGTTTGGGTGCTAATCTGGAACTCGACGCCGACCTTGGCCCCCGCCGAGTCGAACCGCTGGCCGAAAATGCCGAAGCCACTGAAGCCACTTCCGTCCTGGCCGTAGCTCATCCACGCGATCAAGGCGTCACCGTCGGCGTCCACCGCCACCGATGGCTCTCCCTGGAAATTCGCCGTGAAGGTATTGATGGCGAACTCTTTGCTGCCGATCACGATGTCGTCAACGCCCACCCATTCATCGTTGCCCACGGCGTTCGTGGTAATCACGCGGAACTGAACGAGGGACTGATTATCGACCGCGCTGGGCAGCGCGACGCTGACCGGAGTCACTTTGGTGGCGAGACTCGGACCAGTAGTGGCATCAGCGACGAAGCCCGCGGGCACGTTGACGAAACTGCCCGCATTGCCGATGCGATATTGCAAGGCCACCGGTTGAACTGCATTGTCTGCTGTCCCGTCAATATCGCGGAGGTTGTAGGAAATCGCGATGTTGGCCCGGCCAGTGGTGTTGATGGAGATGACCAAATTCGGCGCATCGGCGGTCCCGTCACTTTGAAGCGCAGCCGTCCTAAACTGAAAACCATCGAATTCTGCCACGCCGCCGGCGGTCAGTGACGTGTTGACGCCCTGGTTGGCAATCACATCGACGGTGGAGTATGGCGTCAGGACAGTTTGGGGATTGACGCCTTCACTGAACGTGTCATCGCCCAAATACCCAACGATGCTCAGCACGCCGGACCAATTATCATTCGCGGTGATGAGGCTGCCGTTGTTCCAGTTCTGATAGAAGTTGCTCACCAATAGGTTGTGCGGAGTAGCGTCCAGCGTGACGCGCTCTTCGAGCGGGGACAACCGCGGCGGCCGCTGTAGGCGGTAGACCGGTGTGTTTCGACCGAACCAGCGAGTCAGGCGTGGCAACATGACGCGATCCTTGTGAGGACGGGTTGGCATAGCCTTGCGCGTATTATGAGTGAACTCCGTGGTGGTTACAACGGCGGCCTTCGTTTTCTCATGAGTTGTCTCAATAAGGGCCGACACATAATCCATCGGGTTTTGACGTAAGTCGTTGCTGGATATGGTACGTTTCAAAATCCGGGATTGATTCCAGCAATCGGCATTGATTCCACAGATGGGTGGAGCTGTGGGTGGAATCAATTCATGAGCGTCAGCTATTCCCCTCCCTTGAAGGGAGGGGTAGGGGAGGGATTCAAGACTTGCTTCGTCATGTGACTACGTTTCTTAACATTGAGCCTCTAACAATCCCTCCCCTGGCCCCTCACTTCAAGGGAGGGGAATAAGACAAAATCTAACGACATCAAGTTAATCCGGTAATTCGCCGGTATCCACTTTACGGTGCCGTAATCACCATCACCGGCTCGGCGCGGCGGTCGAGCCAGCGCAACAACTTGGCGATATTTTCAGCATTCAGCGCGACGCAGCCGGCGGTGCCTTGGCCGGGTTGTTTCCAGATGTGCAGGAAGATGGCGCTGCCGCGGCCGGGGACGACGGGGTAGAGGTTGTAGCCGATGACGGCGGCCAGGCGATATTGATCGTCGCCGCGGCGCAGCAATTCGTGTGAGCATGTTGGTTTAGGACCGTGAACCCAGCGGTTGTAGTCTGGCGACTCGACGGCGTCGATCCAATAATCGTCGGCCGTCGCCTGGCGATATTCCAGTCGTGTGTCGCAGGTGGCTTCGTAACCGAATGCCGATTCTAGCGGAAAGGTGCCGGCCGGCGTGCGCTTGTCGCCTTCGCGCTTACTGCCAATCGGGGCAACGCCGCCAGAGCCGACGACGCCGGGGAATGGGCCGAGTGATTTGGTCCACACATCGCCGGTCTTCGACCACGCAGTGACAGTAACATTCGGGCAAGTGTTGTCGCGTACAACGGTCACGACCTGACGACACGTCGGCGGTACGGCGGGGAATGGTTTGTGATTGACGGGCGCGCATCCACAGATCAGGACAAGTATGTAACAGGGACGTTTCAATGTTTGGCCATTGGTTCGATGCATTTGGGGCAGAAGATAAGGCTAACCACAAAGGCACGGAGGCCACAAAGGAAACACAAAGAAGAACGCACATCAATGGCACAAGGATACATAGGGCGTGCGAGCAAGAACTTCTTTGTGTTTCCTTCGTGTCTTTGCGTCTTGTATGTTCACGAAAGCAGCGAAAGTTAGTGTAATGACCACCGCGGGTTCGGGCCTGCGGAGCGTAGC
>JANLTA010000716.1:0-2632 GCA_031362705.1 Gemmataceae bacterium
AACACGATGTTCACTCTCTCCGCATTCGCCGACGAAATCGACTCGGACTCCGTGAAGCAAATCGAGGTCTTGCGCGCGTGCGGCATTCGTTTCATCGAGTTGCGGTCGATCTTCAAAACGAATGTCCTCGACCTCAGCGACCAGCAAATAGAAGAGTTTCATTCGTTGCTGTCACGATACGGCATTGGCATCAGTGCCATTGGCTCGCCCATTGGCAAGGTTCGGATTGACGAACCATTTGAGCCACAGTTGCTGAAACTGGACCGTGCGCTGGAATTGGCGAATCGGTTCGGCACACAGAACATTCGGGTATTCAGTTTCTACCCGGCGGAGGGTGCGACAGACGCTGACTGGCCCAAATGGCGCGACGAGGTGATTCGGCGAATGGCGATCATGACGGAGCGTGCGACTGTCTCTGGTATTCGCCTGCTTCACGAAAACGAGCATCGCATTTACGGCGACTCACTGGAACGTGTTGCCGATCTGTTGCAGGCGGTGCCGGGTTTGTTTGCAGTCTACGATCCCGCAAACTTTGTGCATTGCGGCTATGATCCGTGGGCCGGCTGGTTGGCATGCCGCGAACGCACCGTGCATTTACACATCAAGGACTGGGTCCACGGCGAGAATCACGGCCGCGTGGCCGGCGAAGGGCAGGGGCGTATCGGCGACGTTTTGGCCGATGCCGTCAGTCGTAACTACGACGGCTTCGCCACGTTGGAACCTCATTTACTAGGCGGCGGCCCAACGGGTGGCGTCACTGGCTCCGAGTTGTTTCCCAAGGCCGTTGAGGCATTCCGCGACGTGCTTCGCACGGCCAGCGGCGTAGAACGTACCGCATGAAGTTGCAACCAGTCCACTTGCGCATTAACGATCAAGAATCGGGCAAACCCACGCCGTGCCGCATTCGCGTCACCGACCCTTCCGGCAATGAGTTTGCGCCATTTGGGCGATCGCTGAATTTTTCTACTGGCCGCGGCGAAGATGTCGGCGGCCATGTGATGTTAGGAAAAGAACGCTGGTTCTCGATTGACGGTGCGTGTGAAATTGCGGTACCAACGGGCGAACTGCGGATTCAGGCACGCAAGGGTCTCAATCTTCTCTTTCTCGATGAGGTCGTCACGCTGGCTCCGGGCAAGATGGCGTTGCGGTTCAATTTGGCTGTCGATGCTCATCAAAGTATCGATTGCCGCTGTCACGACATGTCGCCGCATGATGCGGCATTGGATGCGGCTGCCGAAGGATTGACTGCTGTGAATGTGTTGGTACAGCCGACGCAATATCTGGGCACGAATGGGAATACTTATGATCGCGTTTCCCACTTAGCTTCGTTCAGCGGCCAGGTGCCTGCACTGGAAGCGCGAGGCGTGCAGGTTTTCGTCAACACGCACAACCGGCATCCCGTTTTGGGTTCATTGGGATTACTGCATTCGCATCGCGCGGTTTATCCGTTGAACTTCGGGCCGCCCGATGAGACTGACGATTGGTCATTACGCGATTGGGCAGGGCAATGTCATCGTAAAGGTGGATTTGTGGTTTGGACGGATCCGTTTTCGCCGCGACATGCCCATGCCGGAGAAGCACTCGCGCTTGCGATTCTCGGCGAGATTGATGCCTATGAAATCACGCCAGACAACGCGGCCACGGCGATTCGGCGGTGGTATCAATTGCTGTCGGCTGGGATTAATTTGCCGTTGGTTGGGTCCAGCGGCCGTCGTGCCAATGATCGGCCTTTGGGGGCGATGCGACTCCTACCCTGGGGAATTAACGTGAATTGGATGGATGCGGTCAAGTCGGGTCAATCAACTGTCACGAACGAACCGATGCTTGACCTTACAGTACGGGACTTGCCGAATCTTCACGCATCGGCAACGAGTACGATGCCATTCTCTAAGATCGAAATCCTTGTTAATGGTCAAGTTGCTGATAGCCGTGACAGCATGACATGTATCGAGGGAACACCTAGCGCAGTCTCGGTTGTGCATTCAAAAGTTACCGGGCCCGCCTGGGTGGCGTCACGCATTATCGACACACGAAAAACTAGCCTCGACAATACGACTGGCGTGTTTGCCCATTCATCGGCGCACTGGATTGGCGAGCCTCGCGCTAAGCCGCAAGCGGTGGGGTTTCTTCTGGAACATCTTCGCAGAGCGCGCGATTGGGTTGATACCGAAGGTCGCTTTGATGATCCAAAATCCAAAGTGAAGTTGTTGGATACGTTTGCGGAGGCGATGGCGAAGTTGGAAAGAATGCCGACGGCGTGAGATGCCTCCTACAATTCGTGGAACAACAATTGGGAGGGACAGCCATGATCGACCGTCTTGCTTATCAGGGAATAACCTTTGACGATGTCTTGCTGGAGCCGGGGTTTAGCGAAGTCGTGCCGGCCGAGGTCGATGTAAGAACGCAGCTGACCCGGTCGATTTCGTTGAACATTCCCATTGTGTCTTCGCCGATGGATACGGTCACGGAAAGTGATTTGGCCATTGCACTCGCTCAGGAGGGTGGCATCGGCATTATTCACAAGAACTTGTCGGTGCAGTTGCAGACGCGGGAAGTGGATAAGGTCAAGCGCTCCGAGAATGGCATCATTACGGACCCAGTTACTTTGCCGCCGGATCAGACTGTGGGTTAT
>JANLTA010000731.1:0-4547 GCA_031362705.1 Gemmataceae bacterium
GGTCGGTTGCGAGAATTTGGTATTGGGCCAGTTTGCCACGGCGTGAGAAATCGACGTGCTGACATGAGTCCATCTTCTTTGTGCTTTCCTTCGTGCCCTTCGTGTCTTTGTGGTGAGTTCTTAAGACCAACCACAAAGACACGAAGGGCACGAAGGAAGCACGAAGAAAACCAAACTGCGACACTACTGTCGCACACCATCAAATTGACCCGCCAAATCGCAGCCGGAATTGGATGAAGTCGGCGGCGCTGACAGCGCCATCGCCGTCGAAATCGAACGCGGCATTCGTGCCGCCCAATGCCAACCGAAATTGAATGAAGTCGCTGGCAGATACCGAGCCATCACCATCGCTATCACCAAAGAAGCGAAACAGACCGTTCGCGGGGTCGCCCATGAGCAAGTAGTTGTCGCCACCAACTCCGTCGCCGTTGCCGTCAAAACCATCGCCGGCAAACTGGTTGGCAACGATGCCAAGGGTATAGCGGCCATCGGCAAGCGACTGGCCATCCACAGCCCCGCCGGTGAACGTCAGCGTGACAATTGTGTTCGTCGGATCGACGACGGCAGTCAACATCACTGCTTTACTGTCACCCTGCCGTACGAGCGTGAACGCTCCGGCAGGCGCACCGGTGATGACCACCGGCGAATCAAAAGTCACAACGAGCTGCGTCACCGTCGATCGTTGATTGGTTCCGTCGCCAACCAACACGGTTGCGACCTTGGCCGCGGGCTGGACCTCGTAAGCCCCGATGTCTGTGATCCCCACCGACCGTGACCTCCCGCGTTGATCGGTCGTCAACGCGGCAGGGTTGCTGCCAGCATTGATGCACGGACTACCGAGCAACAATGCAATCGTTTGCGTTGGCCCGCCATTGTTGGCGAGCGTACCTAGCTTAAGATTGGCGACCGGTTGAAACGCCAGGTTGTTAGAGCCGGTGAAGCTGAATCCACTCGATTCACCAATAGCGCAGTTGTTTGCCGTAACTGTTCCCGAGCTACCCACGTCCGGCCCGACCGTTGATGTGTTGCCGGAAACAATGCAACTTGTCAGCGCGATGGTTCCGCTGTTCAGTCGCCCGACACCACCGCCGCCGGCACCCGCTAACGCAGATGTAAGGACGTTGGCAGTGATGGTGCAATTCTGAATGACAGCAGTGCCCGTCACGCTCGACAACCCGATGCCGCCGCCCGCCGTCACAGCACTATTGGCGGTAATCGTGGAATTGCGAACAATGAAGCCACCGATGCCTGCCGTCCCGGAAAGTCGGATGCCGCCGCCGGAGTTACCCGTCGAGACATTGCGTGCGATGGTTGAGTTTTCAACTAACAAGCTCGAATTAGTGTTTGCCGTGATCCCGCCGCTGGTTGTGCCCTTGTTATCGGAGATCGTGCAGCCGCGCATGGTCAGCGACGCCACACCGCTTGCGTACCCGTTGACCGAAATCGCGCCGACACCATTGCTCGCCGTGTTGCCGGTTAGGACGCAGTTCGTCAACGTAAGATTCTGCCCCGTTCCGTACACGCCGGCGGTCAATCCACCCGTCGCGCCGCCGCCGGTGATGGTCAGGTTTTCAAGCGCGACTTTCGCACCCGTCGGCGCGAGATAGACATCGATGACATGTGCATTCGCCAAGGTGTTTTTCAACGTCACACCAACCGCTGGGCCGGTGATCGTTAAGTCACCCGTGATCGAAAGCGTGCCGGTACTCAACGTGATCGTTTTCGCAGTCGCAAACACCACCGGGTCAAACGTGATGAAGTCCGCCCCGGCGTTGGCGTTCGAGTCCACAATCGCCTGCCGGAGCGTATTCGGCCCACTATTAACGACACTCGACACGGAGTATGTTGTTGGCGTGATACGGTGTTCTAAAGCTGCTACATTCAATCGAGTCATAGTTATTACTTCGGTTCGCGCGGGCGATCCGCTGGGTGAATTATAGGTCACGTATCAAGGGCAGGAGTTTTGTCCCGCTTTAGACCTAATTACCTTTCCCTCAACACGACATTGAAACGGCACTCTGAAAGCTTCAAACGGATTGCACACTTTCCCTCAAGTTGTATCTGTTGCAAGTAAGTACCGGGAATAAGCGACACATGAGCGTGCATTCCGAATAATCGCGAAGCACTGTGACAGCACCAGCTTACGTCCAGAACTGATAGCCATTCAACGGTTCAATCTACCATTGGCACATCACGTGCCTTAGGTCATGGCGTTCTCGAACCCGTCAGCCCACAGGGAGCCGATCATGATTAATGTCACCGTTCGGACCAACGACAACAACACGCGAACACCAGCCGAGGTGAAGCGCCTCCTCCACGATATCGCCTTCGCACTTCGAATGAGCCAGAAGATCAAGCTGCAAGTGATGTCAGCCCGCGAACATTCAGTGCGGCCATTGACGCCCTCATCCACCGGCAGTTCGGTCGCTGCGTGCGCGGCCTGATTGCGTTTGACATCTTGACTTTGTCTGGTGGACCGCCCACGATAGTTGCAGTTCGATCACGTCGGCAATGGGTGGTCCATGTGTTGCAAAATGGGATTGTCGGGATGGTTATTAGTCGCGGCCTTGGCATTGGCCGGGGCGGCGGCATACGATCTTTGGCCGGAGTCGCCGAGCTTCGCGGTGGAGGAGCCGGATCGGTTGTTTGACAATTTGCCGGTCGGCGAGACGGTGAGGTACACGTATCGCATTCGCAATCTCAGCAACAAGCCGATGCGCGTGGTCGGCGCGGAATACACCTGAGGACAAAGTTGCTGCTTCGGTGCGAAGCTCGACCAACCTGAAACGATAGCGGCCAAGGGTGAATGGCTGATGCCTTTCGAGGTGAAGCCAGCGCGGCCCGGCGAGTTCGCCGCCGAGTTGAACATCTTTTTGGATGATGGCTATTTGCGACAGCAGAAGGTAAGCGTGCGCGGCACGGCGCATGATGCAACTTCACCGTAGCCGCATTCGCCAGAATGCGGAGAGAGTCAACTTCATCGTAGCCGCATTCGCCAGAATGCGGAGAGAGTCCAGCCCGTCAAAGCGGCTACGAGAAACTTCGTCTTTCTTGTTGACTCCACCCCAATCCGGAATACTATGCGCGTAACGTCCATCGCCTGATTGGGTACGCCACCCATGAGCTTGCTTGCCACTACTCCCGGCCTTGCCGCCAACGCAGTGCAAACTGCGCCTGCTGCCCCCCCCCCCCCAGCTTATCACGCTAGCCACCGGCTTTACCGTCGTGCGCTGCGTTTTGGGTTTGCTGCTTCTCATCACTGCCGTGCTGAAAATGTCCGGCGGGTCGGGTGATATCATGCGGACGGCCCTGCCGTTCGTGTCGCCACGGCTGTATTCGGCTGGCGTACTATTCGAGGCCGTGCTGGGATTGTGGCTGCTTGTCGGCGTCGCCCCGGCGTGGTCGTGGCTCACTTCGTTGGGATTCTTCACGCTGCTGGCCGGCTTAAGTTGCCGGCTCGGCATCATGGGTCAAACGAGTTGCGGTTGCGCGGGCAATCTCACAATTAGCCCGTGGTGGGCCTTCGCCGCTGATGTAATTGCCGTATTGGCGCTGTTGCGTTTTCGACCAAAAGCAATTACCACCGGCATCCGCGCCGGATTGCCAACTGCCGCTTGCGGCTTAGCCCTCGCCGCCAGTGCGTTCGCCATATTCACCTGGCAACACGGTTCCGCAAATGCCGCCATCGCCCACCTTCGCGGCGAAACAATCGTCGTTGAACCAAACGTCGTCGATCTCGGCAGCGGCCCGGCAGGGCAATTCCAAACGTTTGCGTTGAACATCACCAACTACAGCGACAAAACCGTAAGAATCGTCGGCGGCACCAGCGATTGCAGCTGTGTCAGCACAGACGATTTGCCGGTGAGCGTTGAACCAAAACAGAGCAACACGATCCGAGTCCGCGTGAAGTTCACCGGCAGCCCCGGCGAGTTCCGCAGAAAGTTCGTGCTGTATTGCGAAGAGGAGAGACTGAAGGTGATGCCGGTGGCGGCAACAGGAAGAGTAACGGAGTGAGCGAAGCGAACGGCGAGCGTCGATGCGTAAGCACGACGTGCGGTCTGCCGCGACGCAAATGCCAACACCACGTCGTGCTTACGCATCGACGCTCGCCATGAAGCATTCGCACGCGGTTGGTCTGCGAACCGCATGCGATACCCACACTCGCAGACGGGGGAACGGAATCATGAAAGGGAAACTGATCGACACACTGCTCGGAGGCTTCGCCATCGCGGCGATCTTCTTCGCGCTCATCGCCGCTCCGGCGTGGGCGGACGATGGAGGCGCGCTCTCCGGCGAAGATTGTCCAACAGCCGGTGGAGAATGCACAAGGAAATCTAGCCTTGACGGATGCATCAACTTCGATTGCCCAGCGTGGCCAGCAAACTGCTGGTGTGCGAACGGCTTGGCCCTCAGTTGTAAATGTTATGCAAGTGCGAGCGGCGGCTGACGCCTTCAACATGCGCCAATTTGCAGTCGCAACTTGCGAGACTTACAGTAAAGGGCCTCATTGCGAAAGTGCCATATCACTTACGAGATTTCTGCCAGAC
>JANLTA010000740.1:0-3752 GCA_031362705.1 Gemmataceae bacterium
AATTGCCGAGGCGGAACAAATCGCTCGTAAAGCTGTTCAAGAACACAGTGAAGCGCGTCGCCTCAATCCCAATTACGCGATTTATGTTCGCGGCCTGTGCATCGGCTATTTCCATCTCGGCCGAGTTCATTGCGCCGCGGGAGACCACGTTAAGGCCGACAAACTCATTGCCACCATGCAGCCGTTGGTGTGGGGCGGCGGCGCGGAGTGTCTGTGGACCGCGCAATTGCTATGTCAATGCGCAATCGCCGCCGGCACCGATGCCAGGCTCGCGCCCGATGATCGCGAAAAAATGTCACACGGGTACAATCAGCAAGCATTGAGTCAACTTGAGCAAGGTGTGGCACGCGGCTATAGCAATCGCGGAGAGCTGGAGTCTTCCGTCTGGCTGCGACCCTTGCAAGATCGGCCTGAATTTCACCAACTACTTGCCAAAGTCCCGGAAAAGAAAAACGCCGTCATGCCGATCATCGATTAGTCCAGCACGTCTCCCCACGAAGAACATTTTTTCTGTCAATCCTCAGTCCGCGTCAGCAGTACACCAGATGGCGGCCATTTCAAAGGCCGTTTCGGGTCCGCTGACCAGGGGAATTGCCATGTTTGTCCGCAAGAATCTTCGCCGCACCCATAAAGTCCATGCACTCCGACGGCCGTTTTCATTTCTACGGCTGGAAGAACGCCTTGCCCCGGCCGTCATCGCCTGGGATGGCGGCCCAGCCGGCACCGGCACCGAGTGGACTGTGGCCGCAAACTGGGTCGGCGACGTACTGCCCGGCTCAAGCGACGAAGCCCAAATCGGCGCGGCGTTTAGTTCAAAGACTATTACACACAGTAGCGGGAACACGACGATTCAAAAGGTCACCAGTGAGGCGGCCGTCACCATCACTGGCGGCACTTTCCTACTTTCGAATGGCACTTCGACGCTCAACAAAACGCTGACAGTGGCTAATGGCGGCACGCTGGAACTTCGCGGTGCGACCGTGAATGGCGCGGTTGCGCTGCAAGGATCTTTGTTTGCCCAGGGCGGCCAGGGCGACAGTGCGTTGAGCGGGCCCCTGACCACGGCGGCCAATTCGATAATGCGCGTGATAGGCAACAACGGCTTCACCGGAACGCTGACCGTCGCCAACGGCTTTACTAACCTTGGTACGATCGAACTGACAGATATTACATCGGCCACCCTGGCTCAGCTCAATGTCACGGCGGGGACCCTGGTCAATGCCGCCACGGCCACCATCACCGCCCAGGCTGGCGTGAATGGGAGCCGATCTCTGGCCGCAGAGTTGAACAACCAGGGGAAGTTAACTGTCAATGGGTCGCTTAATTTGGGCCGCGCCTCGGCCAAGCATGTCAACAGCGGCACGATCGAGCTTAATGGTGGTAACCTCGGCGTCTCCCAAAGTGGCACGTCGCCGAGCTTGGACACTAGCGGCACTATCAACATTGGCTCGGGCCGGACGCTGACTGTCAGCGGCGGCACGTTCAACTTCCCGTCAGGGTCGATCAACGGGACCGGGACGCTGAGCTTTTCCGGTGCCACGGCCAACTTCACGCCGGACTTTACCAACGCGAACACGGCCCTGTCGCTGAGCAGTTCCACGTTCAACGGTCCGGGCACGCTGACCAACGCCAATTCGCTCGTATTGGGCCAAAGTACAATTGCCGCACCGTTCATCAATCAGGGGACGTTGCTGGCCGAGTCCAACAGCGCCTTAAGCGGATCGGTGACAATGGCGGCCAGCTCGGTGCTGCGAGTGCGAGGCAACAACGGCTTCTTGGGAATTCTGACCGTCGCCAACGGCTTTACTAACCTCGGCGCGATTGAACTGTCGGATATTACCGCCCCCACGCCGGCTCAGCTCATTGTCACGGCCGGGACTCTGGTCAACGCCGCTACGGCCACGATCAAAGCCCTGGTCGGAGCCGGCGGAACGCACACCATCAACGCCCTCTTGAACAATCAGGGCACCATCACCGCCGATCAACCACTGGTCATCAGCGGCAGCTCTGCTGATCACGTCAGTTCGGGCACAATCAATGCCAACGCCAACATTACCATAAGTCAGTCGGGAACCACACCGAGTTTCAGCACCAGCGGCACGATCACGATTGCCGCCAACAAATTCCTGTCGATCAATAACGGCGAATTCAACGTGTCCACCGGCACGGTGGGGGGACAAGGCACGTTAAGTTTCTCGAGCGCCATCGCCAATTTTACGCCGAACTTTACCAACGCGAATACGGCCCTGCTGCTGAGCGGTTCCACGTTTAACGGTCCGGGCACGCTGACCAACGCCAAATCCCTGCAGTTGGTGAACAGCACCATTGCCGCGACATTTATCAATCAAGGGACCTTGCTGGTCCCCGGCACCGGCGCCAATAGCGTGATCAGCGGCCCATTGACCACTTCCGCAACTTCAGTGATCCGGATCGAAGGTGAAAACGGCTTCAGCGGAAACCTGACGGTTGCCAACGGCTTCACTAACCTCGGCGCGATCGAATTGACGGATATTTCCTCGGCCACGTCGGCTACGTTCACTGTCACGGCCGGGACTCTGGTCAACGGCGGGACCGGCAGCATCAAGTCATTGGTCGGCAGCGGCGGCTCGCGGCAAATCAATGGTACCGTCACCAATCAGGGATTGATTGATGTGCCACGATCGATAACGATCACCGGTGTCCCACTCACTAACGAATCAAGCGGCACGATTCACTTGAAAAACACCACCCTCAGTGCAACGCTAGTCAATAGCGGCTTGTTGCTGGCGCGTGGGAACTCCGCCCTGAATGGGCCGCTCACAACGACGGCCACATCGGTTCTTCGCATGCAAGGCGACAGCATCTTCGCCGGCGGGACGCTAACGGTGCCAAACGGCTTCACAAACTCGGGGCTGATCGAATTGACTTCCCTTGATGCCTCGGGAAATGTCGGCACGCTCAATGTCACGGCCGGCACATTGGTTAACGACGCCACCGCCACGATCAAAGCGCTGGTCGGCGGCGGCGTCTCCGGGGCAGTTAGCCATACGATCGCGGCCGAGCTCAACAACCAAGGCACTCTGACCATCGATCAGGCATTGAATCTGAGTCGTAGTGCGGCCGACCACCTCAATAGCGGAACGATCAACGTTAACGGCAACGTCAACCTAATCCAAATCGGTGCGACACCCAGCTTCGGCACCAGTGGCACCCTCACCTTCGCTTCCGGCAAGACGCTGACGGTCAATGCCGGAGTGTTTAACTTCACAGCCGGGACGATCAGCGGGTCGGGCACCTTGAGCTTCATCAACAGCACGGCCAACTTCACGCCAAACTTCAGCAACGCGAATACCGGACTGTTGCTTTTGGCCAGCACGCTCAACGGTCCCGGCACGCTGACCAACGCCAGTTCGCTGGAATTAAGAAGCAGCACCATGGCCGCGCCATTCATCAACCAGGGAACCCTGTTGGCTCGTGGCGGCAGCGCGCTGAGCGGGTCAGTGACGACCACGGCCAGTTCGGTCATTCGTATGCAAGGCGACGGCGGCTTTGGCCCCGGGGCGCTGACCGTCGCCAACGGCTTCACCAATCTGGGCTTGATCGAGCTAACCTCCCTTGATGCCTCTGGCAATACGGGCACGCTCAACGTCACGGCCGGCACACTGGTCAACGATGCCACCGCCACGATCAAAGCGCTGGTCGGCGGCGGCGTCTCCGGGGCAGTTAGCCATACGATCGCGGCCGAGCTCAACAACCAAGGCACTCTGACCATC
>JANLTA010000775.1:0-1679 GCA_031362705.1 Gemmataceae bacterium
GCTTACGGCCCGACCGTCGGCGCTGGCATAGCCCCCGCCATTGGTCGATCCGTCATGCAGGAACGCGCTGCGTCCCGGCTCATACTTGTCGCATTCCTTGGTCACAAGCACCTCGCCGGTCGTGCTGCACACGACAGCGGTGATGAGCTTGTTGTTCGCGGAGCAAGTGACCACGGCCACCGGGTGGCTCGGGGCAAACTTGCTGGTCTCCGCCTTCGTTCCGGCCACGACATTCGCGTCAGCCTGCGAGAACTTCGGCTGCACGCACTTCCATTCACATACGGTGGCACAGAACGCCTTGCCGCCGGTCTTGGCTTCAGCGCTGCGAATCAACTCGGCGAACGGCTTGTCCATTTCACTGAGCGTCTGCTGCACTTGAGCCGGTGATCGTTCCATGTCCTTGCCGTGCATACCGCCGCCGGCAAATGCCATCGCGGGGCACCATGCCAGTGCCGCCGCCAGTGTGTACCCTTGCCAATTCCTAGCCATCGGATGCTCCTTTATGTCCTTAATTTGCTCATCGCCGCGTTGACCGGCCCTTTGCCGGTACGCCACGTCGCAGCGCGAAGCGGTGTTCTCGATACGGACAAAAGATATGCCACGGGACTGTCCGAGAACTGAATTGGCCCTGACAAGTTTTTTAGCTGCCCATGGGTGTGCAGAGTGGCACGGGCGACACAGGCGCGTTGGGACGGCGAAAAGAGACGTAAATTAAATTAAGACTTGCCCACATCGTCGTGGGTGAATTGGCCAGTCGTTGCGTGTCGCCAACGAGCATTGCCTGAAAATAACCGAGGAAGATTGGAAGGCAGCGATCGACGTCGCCATCCCAAAAGCGGTGCAGAATCCGGTGCAGCGTGGCGCCTGTTTTGGCTCGCAAGACGTCGATTGAAACGCCGGCCCAACCCGAGCCTTTCCCCTTTGGACCCCCACTCGGAGGAAGGCGGACGGATGCGCCAAAATTACAGATGTGGGACTGGGCGTTGCAGGAACCGAACACCTTGCAAAATCCTTCGGAAATACCCCCGATTCAGGGGATAGGCGCAGCAAAAAGCGCAGCATTTCCCACTGATCCGAATGCGAAATCGGACGTGACGGGGTTCCCTAACGAGGGGGTTGAGCCGGCCAGCGGCAGGCTTTTGAGCGAACGGGCGGATCTTGGCGACGCGCTTGCCATGCTTGCTCGGCTGCCCTTGTCGGACGAGGAACGGGCCGACGCAGTCCGCCGACTGCTATCCAAATGAGAACGGTGAGTGCCTCGACGATTCGTCAGCATGTGCTAGCCCGCATCGCTCGCAAGTCACCGGGCGCTCGAGAGGGGTTCCGTCGAAGAGTCCAGTCATGCAACCATGATAGTTCGCGGGGGCAACTGCCCCCCACGTCACCGACTCTGCGCGATCTCGGAATTGGTTACCGCCCAGGTCGCCGGCGTTTTTTCGTCTGGGGTTTGAGGTCGTCGAATAACAGGTCGTGGGTCGAGGCCGCGCCCGATTTCAGTCGAGCCAGTTCCGCCTCGGCCTCGGCCATGTGTCCGCGCCAAAGTCCGATCTGGTCTTCGAGCGCCTTGATCCTTGTTTCCCGCAGTTCGTCGGCCTTGAGCCGCTCGCCGGGGTGGAAGCGCGGGGCGGTCGTGGGATCGGGGTAGAGCAACATGCCGGCGTTTTCGAGGTGGAACCGCA
>JANLTA010000801.1:0-9020 GCA_031362705.1 Gemmataceae bacterium
ACCGATCAACGCCAGCACCACCACGGCGACCAGGAGCAAGCCGAGGAAGCCTGCCGGGCGGTATCCCCATTCGCGGGAATAACCATACCGTGGAAGACTGGCGAAGATGACAAGCCCGAGAACGACTAGCAATATTAAAGCCATAGCAGCAACTCCTGAGTTTGGTCCGATCCGTTGAAGTAACGGCCGGGATGTTAGGCGTTTATTTTTTCTTTCGTTCCATGGCACCGGGCACATGACCGGCGGCTTTCCCGGCTCGGGCGATTGCCTTGCCGGTTTCAATTCGGTCACCGCGTTCTTGGCCGGCTAACGAATGATCGACATCGTTATTGGGTGCAGCACCTGCGGTATCGTCATACGTCGTCGATGCCGGGCTTGGCGCTTCGGGCGTCGGTTGATTCGGCGATTGTTCTGGCATGATTGTCCTTAAGTAGATCCAGAACGCTCAGGCGCGTTCATCATCGGCTGTGACATCGGGTACATCCTTACCCAGCGCAGTTGCGAGGTCGACCTGATGTTCCTGTTCTTGGACTAGGATGGCTCGCAAGTGCTCGGCCAGCGCGTATTCGCCAAGTGCTTCACACTGGCGGACGCGTATCCGATAGTTGCGTATGGTCTCGTTCTCGCTATCGAGATCGAATTGCAGCATCTCCTTGGCGTCTTCAGAAACGCGGACCTTTCGAGGCGTCACCGTCGGCATACCGCCGAGATAGTCGATTTGACCGGCAATGGTTAAAGCGTGCTGCAGTTCTTCCAGAGCATGGGCCTCCAATTCCTTGGCAATCGTCATGTACTCCGGGCCTTTGATAACTTGCGAGTAAACGACGTACGCGATAATTGCCTGGTATTCACGGGCGAGGTCTTCGTTCAACAGTTCAATCAACTGGGGCCGACCCAATTTGGCTCCGGGTGTGGCACCGTCTTTTGACTGTGCCATCGCCCCGTCGTCTTTTCGCGGTTTATCATTCATATTGCTCTGCGCCTCGCAGGTTTGTTATGTCACCGAATTCCGTTCAAGTGGTGGCAATAGCACCATAGGCAACTTGCGTGCCGCGCAGAGTATTGCGGATCGACAGTCGTTTTCCAGACACGCTCGTCGGGTGTGGAATGAAGCTACGCAGACTTCAGCAACGTGTTGCGCAATACACATTTAGATTCAATCAGATGTTTCGATCTCTCATCCGAAATGCTCAATTGGCACGACTGATGCAATTGCATTCAGGGCCATAGTACATCTTCTCCAAGGAGAGTAGCATGCACGCAACATCATATCCGCTCGATCGCGATACGCCGCTCTACAATCCGGTGCTGGACGCCAGCGGACGACCCGATGCAATTAACAGTCTGCTGCGGGGCGAGCTGTCTGCCATTGAGAGTTACGATCAAGTCTTGGAAAAATACGCCACGAATGCCGCAGTCCAAGACCTACGCGCCATTCGCGTTGAGCACTTCGCCGCAGCACGTTTGTTGCGAGAGCAAGTTCAAACGGCGGGCGGCGAGCCAACGGATTCCTCCGGGCCATGGGGCGTGTTTGCCGGGTTGGTGACGGGCACGGCGAAAGTCCTTGGTCTGAAACCGGTTGTCTCTGCCTTGCAGCAAGGCGAGGAACTCGGCATTTCCGATTACACGGCCGCCCTGGAAAACGACTCAATTCCGGTTGATTGCCGCAACGCTATCGCGAGCGAGCTACTGCCTATGTGTCGGAAGCATGTTGCAGTCTTAACCAAACTCGCCGCCGAAAATAGCGTTTAAACCACTGCAAATGCCGTCGAGATTGACTTGACGACGCGATTCTCTGCACATTGGCACGCGGCGTGCTTTCTTTACTTGCATCCGCCGTCGAATTGACGACTGCGGCACTCGAAACAGGAGAAATACAATGCTACGCTGGGCACTTTTATTTCTGGTGATCGCATTAGTAGCCGGCGTATTCGGCTTCACGTCGATTGCCGGCATTTCCTATGAGATTGGCAAACTGGTCTTCGTGGTTTTCTTGATCCTGTTCATTGTGGCGTTGGTCATGGGTCGTCGCGGCCCAGTTGACGTGGTTTAGAGGAGCGGACGATGACCACCAACCGATTTGCCACCGAACCTACTTTTGTCGAGCTGTTGGCCGGCGTTGCAACGGGAGCGCGGGATCTCGCGTCGGCACATGCTGCTCAACTGCGCGAAGAATTGAGTGCTGATGCCAGCCGCGGTCTTTCCGCGGCTATTACGCTAGCATCAGGCGTGACGCTAGGTGCCATTGGCTTAATCTTCATGCTTGTTGCCGGCGTTTTTACGCTGACAGACGTCGTGGGGTGGCCGCCCTGGGCGGCGTGGCTCACTGTCGGCGGTCTTATTTTGGCCGCTGGTGCCGCGACAATCGCTGCTGGCATTAAACTCTGGAAGTCTTACGAGATCATTCCGGACCAAACTATCCGCGCCATGGGAGAGAGCTTGTCATGGATCACAAACAAGTAACTGAACGTTGTGTAACCGCTGCCCGATCCACACTGGTCGAGCGACTGGCGGCGTTGGAACGGCGCGTTACCGGGACCACCGAGGATGCCGTGAACAACGTTAAAGATACTGCGGCGACGGTACGATCCGTCGTCACGAACACGGCACACGACGTTCAAGGCGTCTGGGGACAAGTGGCGGGTGGCGTTCGTGACTCCTTGGACATTTCCAAGCAGATTCGATCTCATCCATGGGAAACTGTGGGCCTGGCCGCAGGACTTGGCTTCCTCGCTGGTTTCCTTCCCCGGCATGCGCGAGGTATGATTCGCGATGGACAAATGAACTTGGTCGGCGACTTGTTGAATGTACTGCGCCGTGAATTGGTCGGTGTCGGCGAAGCGACCATAGCCGCTGGCGCAGCTGCGATCAAACACAACCTTTACACACCCCACGAGAGCAATGGCGTGGCGTCTGGCAGTCCGTATTCCAACGGCCGCGCGTGATTCTTTTCGTGTGTAATCGACATCACATCCGATTCAGTCAACTCATTAGGGGTGAGCGTCGTGGCACGGCGTGAGCTAAGTCGATCCAACTCCGTTCTCACCGGAACCGTGCTGACGGTCGCCATCATAGGTTTGCTTGTGTGGGCGCGGCCTGTTGTTATTCCGTTGGCGTTTGCCATCTTCCTTACCTTCATCTTAAGTCCCGCGGTTAATCGCTTGCGTCGTTGGCGATTGGGCCGACTTCCTTCAGTACTCGTTGTCGTCACTGCTGCGGTCATCGTTGTCAGCATGTTTGGATGGTTAATGTCATGGCAGGTGACATCTTTGGTGCAGGAGCTACCCGATCATGAGGGCAAGATCCGCGATAAACTCAACGCGGCTCGCACTTATTTCAGTCCCGATCCGGATGGACCATTCAGTCTTTTCGCCAAGAACGTCGAGAAACTGATTTGGCCCGAACATGTCTCAGGTGGGGCAGCCAAGCCCGTACCGGTCGTCATCGAAAGCAAAGGGTGGATTGGCCAATTGGAGGGGCTAGCTAGCCATACTGCGGAGGCTATGGCCCAAGGGGCGCTTTCATTTCTACTGGTGATTTTTCTCCTTCTGGGCCGGGAAGATATGCGCAATCGCATGATCCGCCTGATTGGTCCGCGTCACGTTACGGCAACCACAAAAGCCGTGGACGATGCCGGTGCGCGCATCAGTCGTTACCTGCGCATGCAACTTGTCGTGAATGCCACCTTTGGTGCTGTCCTCGCTATTGCATTCACGGTGCTCCAAGTGCGCTACGCTATCCTCTGGGGATTTGTTGCAGGGCTGATGCGCTATGTACCATATGTCGGTTCGGTCATTGGGCTAGTTCCGCCCTTATTGTCAGCAATTGCCATGTCCGCCGGGTGGCTGCAACCACTCCAGGTTCTCGCTGTCTACCTTGGCGTTGAAGTTGTTTACAACACCGCCATCGAGCCGCGGCTATTCGGCAAGAGCCTGGGCCTATCGGAAGTTGCCCAAATCCTCTCCGCAGCTTTTTGGGCCTTCCTTTGGGGGCCGATCGGGTTGATCTTGTCTGGCCCGCTGACAGCGTGCCTGCTTGTGGTCGCAAAGAACGTGCCGCAACTACGTTGCCTCGTCGTCATCCTCGGAGATGAAGATCCGCTGCC
Source organism: Gemmataceae bacterium (assembly GCA_031362705.1). GTDB lineage: Bacteria > Planctomycetota > Planctomycetia > Gemmatales > Gemmataceae > JAIBBI01. Next base: position 4,106 of record JANLTA010000801.1, read on the forward strand.
GCCAAGCGTCACGTTCTTCCAACGACTTACCGCCCATGATCGCGACGAGGCGGATGCCATCGTCCGGCAATTTGTCAAATCGTCCTCGGCGGAACAAACAATCGACGAATTGTTGCTGCCGGGACTGGGTCGAGTGCAAGCAGCGCTTGACCGTGGCGATCTTGATGCCGACGACGGCGAGTACATCATTCAGGCGATCAAAGAGATCGCCGACGAGGTGGACGACGTGATTGCGCCGCTGTCGGTGGATTCGGATACGAGCAAAGTTCGGCTGTTGATCGTTGCGGCCGGTGGCCCTGGCGATCGAGTCGCCGTTGAGCTTCTTGTTGCTCAACTTGATACACAACGTTGGGAACCGCGTCGCCTAACTGAAACGTCGCTTGCCTCGGACATATTGGCAGCCGTGCGCGAAGACGTGCCCGCGGCAGTTGTCATCGTATCGTTGGCTCCAGGAGGGTTCGCACACTTACGTTATCTGAGTAAGCGATTGCAAGTTGCTGCGCCGGAGATGAAACTGGTCATTGGACGATGGGGTGAGAAGGCGATTTCTCGCGATGAACAGGATGGACTGAAACAACTTGGCGTAAATCAAACCACCGCGAGTCTTTCCGAAACGTTGCAGCTGCTTGTATCTTGGAGATCGGTGCTAGTAGCTGCTCCCACAGTTCTGAAGGCAGACGCGGAAAAGGCTGTGGATGCGCCAATCGGCACGCTATCTGCTATGTAAACAGTCGCCGTAATGCCCGCTTGCTAACCCCCCAGGAGGATCAGGACCATGAACGACATAAAGAACCAGACGAAGAACGCCGCTGACACCACAGCCGATAAGGCCAAGTCCGCCACGGAGTGGGTCGCTGATAAAGCGGAAATGGCACGCGAGACGGCTGCAAACTTGGCCGGGGCGGTGCAAGAAGGCGTAACTGGCGCAGCGCGGAATGTTGCCGATACGGTATCAAAGACGACCAATCGCGTCAGTGAATGGGTCGGCGATGCGGCAAATCCTATGGGCGAATACTGCTCGGAAGCAGCTGCGGAAACCAAAGACGCCGTGCAGAATATGGGACGCGAGCTAACGAAAGTTGTTCAAAAATACCCGCTTACAGCCTTAGCGATCGGCTTTGGCATTGGGATGATCCTGGGCCGCTCAGCCAACCGGGCTTGATCGCACATCTGGTTCATCCTGCCGAATCGAAACCCCCGCGTCTGTTTTCCAATCACCATGAGGATCATCGGTTGGTTGTGGGGCTCAGGCGTCGGGGGTTTTGTGTGTCCGAGCGGCGAAGCCACCTCTCCGCAGATACTGAACGCGATGGCTGATGGGCAACGTATTGCCATACCGTTGGCACGATCAAGCCAATTTGGCCTCGGAATGCGTGGCAATATGACGATTGGTTGCCTGAAGTTAGTCGCATGAAAGTGTGGCACGTCAGTTGCAACCACCTTCATTGATCGGAAAAGATTGCCGATGCATTGGATACGAAACACCTGAATTCGCTGGACTCAATCGTATGTGAGTCACTGAATAAGGGTCGCCCTGGTCACTGTCATCGAACCAACTGAGGAGTCAAAAGATGAACTGGGATCAAATCGCAGGCAACTGGAAGCAGATGACCGGCAGCGTCAAAGAAAAATGGGGCAAGCTCACCGACGACGATTTGACGGTCATCGCCGGCAAGCGCGATCAACTGGCTGGATTGCTCCAGAAAAAATACGGCTACGCGAAAGATCAGGCCGAAAAGGAACTTGATGATTTCGCAGCCGCTCTAAAGTCCTAACTGATAACTCGAGGTTAGTGGCAAGTTTGTGAGGAACAAACCTGACCGCTCTCAAAAACACCAGGGATTACTTGCGATGAAATCAACTCTAATCACTCTCGCGGCCGCTACGGCGATGGCGCTCAGTGGGTGCGATAACGGCACTCCAGGTGGCCCGGGCGTAACCAACCCGACCACTAAAACGCCGAGAAGTGCGGAAGACACCTTCCATCTTGACGTGCCCAATATGGCCATTTCACTGAAACAAGGTGAAGTGAAAACATCATCCATCAGTGTTAAACGAAACAAGAACTTTGCTGAGGATGTGCGGCTGAAGTTTGGCGAGTTGCCTAAAGGACTCACCATGGAACCAGCCAGCCCCACGATCAAGAATGGTGAAGAGGAAGCTAAGCTCACGTTCACTGCAGCGGACGACGCTGCTTTGGGCGAATTCAACATCCAAGTGACCGGCACCCCAACCAAAGGCGCAGATGCTGTCAACACCATCAAAGTGAACATCGGCAAGAAGTAGCAATTCACCTTCGGCGATTCTGTTGGTCTGAAGCGCCGATGTGAATGGAAAAGCGTTCCTGAAACAGGAACGCTTTTTTTTACGTCCGTTTGCTGCAGGTCGCAGCACGGCGTGTCAACTGTCAACGTACATTTCGATTGCAGCGATCTACGTTGTTCCGCGCACGAAAAAGCCTCACGCTGGGGTGAGGCTTTGTTTGGAAATCCTTTTCACGCGGTCTAGTTGCAACCGCCCCAAAACAACGCGATCAGAATGATGGGCAACGGCAAACCGAGAAGCCATGCGGCACCCGCGTAACGAAGCTTGCCCGGTCGGCGGAGGCGGCTTAGTAACATATCAATCTCCCGTGAATGGACGACGGTTAATATCCCGTCACTCACTAGAGCAAAAAGCGTTCCAATATTGGCAACCGGGATTCGTAAGCGTATCCGGGACATCAGGGACTGTTCGCCATTGCATCGTCATATGCGCCAGCATTGACGAGTATCTTGCGGGCATCTTCGCGACGTTCGGCCGCGTGAACCACGACAATTGTCTTTCCCTCCTCAACGTACTTACTGTGTTCGTTGGAAACCGCATCTGAGTATCCCATAGCGATAAATGGCCCGGCATACGCACCGCCAGCGGCACCTGCTGCGCCACCGAACAATGCGCTGACTAACGCACCGCCGGCCAAGACAGGAATGGCACCGGGGACAAGTATCGCTCCGACAAGCCCGAATGCCGCACCCAGGCTGCCACCCAGGACGGCACCATTCACAGCTCCTTTTTCGGCAATCTGCTGCTCATCGACGCGCACGCTATCAAAGTGCTTCGACCACTCCTTGGAGGCGACGCCGATATCGTTGTCGCTGAACCCTGCATTTTTAAGCGCGTTTATCGCCTCTAACGCATGAGCTTGGTTGTTGAAAATCCCTAGCGCGGTGTTTGTCGAAGTTGAAGACATCATTTGGTTTCTCCTGGTCGCACCGAGAGGCGGCACAACGAAATGTGACGAACCGGGGACGAATTGCAATCGTCGCAAATGCAATGCCACTAATCGCAGCGCTATCCCGCGAATCAGTGGCACGTCATTTGCGACACGAGTGTTCCCGAGTCTTAAATCATTCATTCTGAGGCTTCGAATCATGGACGCAACACTGAACATGCCCAAACCATCGACTCATATGCCGGAAAACACTGACGCCGCCGTGGCCCGTTTCAATCAGTTTCTTCGCGGAGAACTCGCGGCAATAGAGACTTACAATCAGGCTCTTGCCAAAGTAAAGAACGGTGCGGAAGAAGTGCGCCTGGATCAAATCCATGACGATCATGTGGCGGCAAAATCGGCCATCATGAATCACATTTACCACCTTGGCGGCAAGCCCGCGATCACGTCAGGCGCTTGGGGAGCATTTGCGGCGACCATTGAAGGCACAGCCAAGCTCTTCGGCAATATCGCCGCCATTAACATCTTGAAGCAAGGTGAAGAACTTGGTGTCGATGAATACGAAGGTGCCTTACGTGATGAAAACCTCGGGCCGGCGTGTCGTAAATTGATTAGTTCGACATTATTGCCGCCGACACGTCAACACGTCGCCATTCTGGATCAGTTGTTGACAGCAGGCTGACGCCGAGCCGTTGCGCACGGCGTCGAACGCGGAACTACCGGACCAGTTTTTATTGTCAGTTTAATGCGCCGTTTCGTACTGCATCTATTGAAATCTGTTCCAATTACGGCGAGCAAAGTCCTGCCAAATGAATGGCAGGTGTCCGCCGCTGTCGATCACTGAACTGACTGAAGCGACATGTCTTTTTTCCCGGTTGTCGCAAATTGGACGAGAACCACTCAAACCGACCGCGTTACGTCCATTTCGGCACAATCATTGCATCAGTTAATTCCGGAGTGTTTGATCGTGCAGCGATGGCAAGCGATGAAATCACCGGACGGATCTGGCTTCACCGAGCCAAGGCCGCTTCCCTGAAAGCCACATGACTGCAATCTGCATTCCAACGATCACCGGCGTCATGGGGGCGCCGGTGATCTTTTTCCTGCTGTGACCCGCATGATGGCCGGGGTCAGTCGCGGCAACTCACTTCCCGGTAACAGGAGATCACGATGTACGGATTGCTACTATGTGCCATGCTCGTCGCGCCGCAACAGGATCCAAGCTCACCAACGCGGCCGGCCGACCGCGATAACATGGCAAAGGTTTCGCTGGACGGCAACTGGACGGTTCTTTGCGTGGAAAAGGAAGGCCAACCGATGCCGGACACCAAGAAAATGACCGTCTCCATTGCCAATAACGTCGTGACGTGCAAGTCGGACGTGAAGCACGACATGAAATCGATGCGGCTTGAATTCGGTCCTGACGCGACGATCCGCGTCACTGAAATGAACGATCGCGGCGTCGCTGAAAAAGCCAAAACCGGCGTTTATGTACTCAGCAAAGACATCCTGGCCATTTGTCTTCATGACAGCGCGACTAACACCACAAACGCTGGCACCGATGGTGAGCGGACTTCACGCAAGATCGACGCAGCATTCGCGCCCACGCCACACACCAAATCGCATTGCACCATGGTCCTGCGACGTGGGGATCGAACGGAACGCTAAGATTACCTGTATAAACAACAAAACTTCCGTGTG
>JANLTA010000835.1:0-2039 GCA_031362705.1 Gemmataceae bacterium
CCGAGTTGCTCCTGCATTTGTCGAACCTGATCGGCCAACGATTTGACGGTGAGACGAAGTTCTTCCAACTCCTTGCGCACTTCGGCAATTTCGTTGGGCTTCGGTGCTGACGAAAATGCCGAACCGGACGACCCGGAAGTATCATCGAGCCGCACGCCGTCCGCCATGCGGGATTTCAGCGTGGTCAGTGCTTCTGGCGTCAGGCAGCCATGGCCGACGATTGTTCCACGCCGGCCTTCCGGCGTCAGATAGACCGTGAAACCACGTTCGCCGAGTTTGTGGAGAATGGCCCGAAGTGCGTCAATGTCCTCAATTGGTTCCATACGGCTGACCCGTGACCGCAACTCGCCTTCCGTCTGCGGGCCACGAAGAAACAACTCCGCCAGCACGGCGATCTCCACCTTATCAACGTTCCACATTTCATACAGCACGTGTTTCCACTTATCGACTCGGCCACTGACGACGCGAATCGCCAGTTGCCGGCGATTGAGTTCTTCGAGCGTGGCCTCGACTTCGTCATCCATCAGGCTCAACACGGGGTCGCGATTAGACTTCTGATTACACCCGACTGTCAGCCCATTCAACGACATCGGATAAACATCCGGCGTAGTCTTTTGCTTCTCGATCAGCACGCCGAGAATACGCTGCTCGGCCAGGGTCAACGGCGTCGGTGCGGTCAATGTGGTCATGGTGCTTCCAATCTGAGGCTATCCAGTGTGATAACAAGTCGGTGCCGTCCGTCCACGTTTATCAAAGCAGCCTCGAATTGTGTCCCGCAATCCACTATGCTCCGAGAATAGCGCGGGAGATCGGCTGATGCGGTTCGGTGTGATGGCATTGTTGCTGGCGGGCTGGCTGGTCGCTCCGTGTGCCGCATTGGAGCCGCGCGACGTATTCCTGATCGTCAATAAGAACGAACCGAAATCCCGGCAAGTCGCCGACCATTATTGCAGCCTGCGCAAGGTTCCGCTCGCCAATATCATCGAACTCGATTTACCGGTGGTCGAGGACATCAGCCGCGAGGAATACGACGCTAAGATGGTGAAGCCGTTGCGCATGGCTCTGCGGTCGCGCCGGCAAGAGGCAAAAGTCCTGTTGAGCATCTACGGCGTGCCCCTGCGCGTCGGGCCGCAAACGCCCACTGCCGCGGAAGTTGAACAAATCGCCGGCGTCCGCGCCGACATTGACGTGAAGCGCAAACAACTGGAAGTGAAAGACAAGACTGTCAAAGCACTGGAGGATGACGCCAAAAAGCTCGAATTGCCGTCATTGCAAGCCCGCGTGGACGAGATGAAGAAGGAAGTGGCGAACATCCAAAAGCACATCAGGGAGTTGGAAGACACGATTCGACGGCTGGGCCACGAGGAGAGCAATGCAGCCGTGGACAGTGAACTCATGCAATTATGGTGGCCTGAATATCCGAAGGATCGCTGGATCATCAATCCACTGAATTGGCAAGTGCCGGACGCGATTAGGCGGCAAACGCCGCCCGTGGTCATGACGTGCCGACTTGATGGACCCACGGCCGATGTGGCTAAGCGGCTCGTCAGCGATGCCGTTTGGGCCGAGGAAAACGGCCTCAAAGGCAAAGTCTATGTCGATGCCCGTGGTATTCGTTACGACGCCGTCGCCGACCCCGCAGGTACCGGTTACGGCGGATACGACGAATCAATGCGCGAAATGGCAGCGCTACTCAAAGACGAAGCGAAGATGGATGTGAAGCTCGATGACATCGACGCACTTTTCGAGCGTAATGCCTGCCCGGACACGGCAATTTATTGCGGATGGTACTCCGTGCGGAACTACATCCCGTGTTGCAAACTCAATCGCGGGTCCATTGCGTGGCACTTGGCCAGCTTCGAGATGGTCTCTCTGCGGCACCCGCAGGGTCAATGGTGCGGCAATCTCCTGATTGACGGTGCTTGCGTCACACTTGGCCCGGTGGCGGAGCCCTACACGGTGGGCTTCCCTAAACCCGCGGAGTTTTTCGGCTTTGTCGCCAGCGGTAAGTATTCTCTGGTCGAGTGTTATTCGCGTTC
>JANLTA010000854.1:0-7318 GCA_031362705.1 Gemmataceae bacterium
GCCAAACAGCTTGAAGCCGACGACTTGCGGGATCAACATCGACACCGGCTGGCCCAGCATCGCGGCTTCGGCTTCGATGCCGCCGACACCCCAGCCGAGGACGCCGAGACCGTTGACCATCGTGGTGTGCGAGTCGGTGCCAACCAAAGTGTCCGGGTAGGCCTCGTTGTTGTCGTTGACGAAGACGACTCGGGCCAGATATTCCAAGTTGACCTGATGGACGATGCCCGTCTCCGGCGGCACCACGCGGAAGTTGCGCAATGCCGATTGGCCCCAGCGAAGGAACACGTAACGCTCCTTATTGCGTTCGTATTCCAGGCCGCGATTCACCTCGAACGATTCTGGCCGGCCGGCATCATCCACTTGTACCGAATGATCGATGACCAACTCGACCGGTTGCAACGGGTTGATCTTCTTAGGATCACCGCCGAGTTTCTGCATGGCATCACGCATGGCTGCCAGGTCAACGACGCAGGGTACGCCGGTAAAGTCCTGCAACAACACCCGGCTCGGCGTGAAGGCAATCTCGCGATCCGGCTCCGCAGTCGGGTTCCAGTTGGCCAGTGATTCGATCTCGGCCGCACGAACGTTGATGCCGTCTTCAGTCCGCAAGAGACATTCCAGCAGTACCTTCAACGAGTAAGGCAATCGTTTGGCATTAGGGAACTTGGCCTCGACTGCCGACAAGCGATGAATGGTGTAAGTCTGATCGGCGACCTTGAGGGTGCCTTGGCTGCCGAAGGTGTTTGGCATTGGAACGGATTCCTGATGATGATCGATCAAAAGCTATTTTCGGGATGCGACGGCCGAAAGCAACTACTGGATAACGCGCTGGCGGTATTAACAGTGCCGTCCCGGATTGAACAGGTCACGTGGGTCGAACTGCTGTTTGACCTTGTGCATCAACGACCGACTTGTGGACGGCCGGCCCCACACCGGCAATTGCGCCTTCCAGGCAGTTTCGCAGCGGCGGATGACGGCGTTGCCTCCCGATTTCGTCGACAACTCAAGCGTTTGGCGATGCACTTGTTTGGCCGTCTCAAACTGGCAATCAGACAGACCGATGTGCAAAATACCACTCATGGCTGCGACGTGAAGGCGGGCGTTGCTCCCATTCAATGCCGACACCATTTCCGCTACAACACTTGGTCGGGTCGTCGCCAAAAGGGAAAAATCGCATCGCTCGACCGCGGGTGAATCGACCAGTTGGCGTTCAAATAGCGCATTGTTGGCGACACGACTAACTGGCAGTTGTATCTCCATCGTCAATTGTCCGATTTGCCATTCCACGGCCTCGGCGTTGTCCTCGAACAACACTGCGAGAACGTAATCGCCTTCGGGCAACGATAAGTCGAGCAAGGATTGAGCGGCGGCAGCGTTGAGCAGATCAACGGCTGCCGGCCGAGTCGTTGAGTTGTGAATACGGTCCAGCGTCGTCGCCAATTGCGAAGTCGCTAACGGTGCGACAACCCATGCTGATACGGGTGGCGTCGGCTGCAACTTCAATGTTACCTGTACGATGACGCCCAGTGTACCCAGCGACCCTGTGTAAAGCTTGGACAGGTCGTATCCGGCTACGTTCTTCACGACCCGGCCGCCAGCAGAACAGAGTTCACCATTGTCGTTCACGACCGTGATGCCAATGATGTGGTCGCGGAACGTGCCGCAGGACAATCGACGCGGGCCAAACGCATTGGTGCTAATCGCCCCACCCATTGTGGCACGGTCCGCATCCGGAACATCAACCGGAAGTCGCTGGTTCTGTTTGGACAGAAGGCGCTGCACGTCGCCGACCGTAATTCCGGCTTCGACCGTAACCGTCAAATCACGAATGGGATAATCGACAACACGATTGAGTTGAGCAAGCGATAGAACGACACCCGGCTTAGAGGGTCGCATACCGAATTCCAGCCCTGTGCCGCCGCCAACAGGATAGATGGCTTGTCCCGACGCGATTATCTCACGGACACGGGCCGCGTACGCCTCGACAGTTGATGGCGATTCCACGGGTAGTCGCAGTTCATCAATAACGATTTCCGGCACCATAAGTATGAACGTATCGGTACAAGCGAATGCTGGCCGCTGAGCATTGCGTTGGAACTTGATAAAATCTGCAAATGCGCATCGCGGCTTACGTACACATGCAACGCACACTCCTCGGTCGCAACCCGACTGGCGTCGCCAAGCACATCAATCACATGGTGCCGCGATTGGCGAGAATGCCCGGTGTCGAGCTGACGGTGGTGTCGTGCCAGGAGGATTTGGAGCACGGCGCGATTCCCGCTGATAGCCCACTGCGCCGATTGCCGCTACGGCCCATTAGCTGGAAACGGAAGCTTGTCGAACTCAGTTGGTTGTTCCTCAATCGGCCCAAAGTGGAGCGCTGGTGTGGCGACGTGGATTGGATTTATTGCCCCGCCGAAGCGTATGTTGCCGCGCGAACGGCTCGACGTGCCGTTGCCATTCACGGCATCGATTGGTTCGAGCCGGACGTGCCGTGGTACAACGACGCGGATACCGTGAAAGATCGCCGGGCGTGGAAGACGCGGTTTGCCCGCTTCAAGTCGGATGTCGAATTGTTGTTGCCGGTCTCGCAGTTTCTGGCAGGTCGGTTAACAGCGCTCTTCAGCATTTCTCCCGATCACATGAGAGTCGTCAACAACGGCGTGGAAGACGCCTACTACGCGCCCGGCCCGCTGAGTGATCATTGGAAAAAAATAACCTCCGGGCGACCCTACGTGCTCGCAGTGGGTGGGCTGACACGACGAAAAGGGGCGGAATGCATTCTCAATGTGGCCCGCGAGTTGTCGCGGCGAAATTCAGAGGTTCGAGTGCTGGTTGCGGGCAATGGTGAGCCCCAGTTTGATGCGGAGGCCAAACAGCTTGATAACGTCGTAATGTGTGGATATGTCAGCGTGTCAACCGGCTTGCCCGAGTTGCTTCGCGCTGCCGTCGCGCTATGTTACCCTTCGCGCTATGACACTTTTGGCATTCCAATCACCGAAGCAATGGCCGCAGGCACACCCGCGATTGTATCCCACTATGCCGCGTTGCCCGAAATCGCCGGTGTGGCCGGCATCGTGGTAGACCCGCTTCAGCCGGCAGCCATTGCATCCGTGATCGACAACCTGGCGGCCGACAATGGACTCCGGCAAAAACACATTGCTGCCGGTCGAAGACGCGCCGAGCTATTTCGATGGGATGTTTGCGCCCAACAGGCCCATGCGGCCATGAGAGATTATTGCCGAGAGTAAGCCTTTAGCACTTTGCCGACTTGCGTTTCTTGCCGATGGTGCCGCGTTTTTGGACTTTCTTGATGTACTCGGCCGGGTTCGGCACCTTGCACGACGTGCCGCCCATGTCCACCATCACTTGGCCGATGTCGGCCGCGGTCTTCAATGCGAGATCAGTCAACGAAGCAACGTAGCCGCCAACGGCTATCACGAAGTTATTCATGACGTACCGCACGCGATTGGGCTGTTGGTGGATGGTCTTGCCAACACGTGCCAGCAATTTCTTCAGCAGCGGCAAATCGAGGTCGGCGTCATCTTTGATGGAGACTAGGCTGTTCATAGTTGCCCAGCCCGCCGTGGCAACGTTTTCCTTTTTAGAATCGATCCACTCCAGGGCCAAAGCCAGCCCGTGAGGACTTCCGGACGCCACCCATGGCACCGTGTATTCGCACAGCGCGGGACAATTTGCCTTATCCAACCAGTGCTTCAAATCCTTCTTTGTCATCTTAGAATCGTCGGCAATCAGGCCGGCCAAATACATGGCGTCGTACACGCCAGTGTCGTAAAGGTCTTTGGCAAGTTGATAATCGTGCTTGATACGTTTTTGAATCTTCTTCATGTATTCGATTTTGACGCCGAAGAACGGCTCTTTAATGCCGTGGTTGGCCAACACTTTTTTGTAGCCGGCACTACCTTGAGACTCCAACTCGGCAAGAATCTCGTTAGCGGTCATCGTTATTCTCGTAGTCCTTCCGCGGCCTTGTTTTTCCATTCCATGGCTTTGGCCGGTTCGTTCTTGGCTGTGTAAAGCTCCGCGAGCCGATTGGCAAGTGTCGTCGGTGTAATGGGCCTAACGCCAGCAGCGAGGTCGGATGGCCGTTTGGCGAGATTGGCGAAGGCGGTAAGCAATTGCGGTTCAGCATCGGCGTACTTTTTCTGGCGCAAGAGGATGGCGCCTAACAGGCCACGAATCTCAGCCGTTAGCCGCTCATTAGGTTCCTTCTTCTCGTTCCATTTGAGACTCTCGCGCGCCAACGGTTCGGCTCGATCGAATTGATTCAATTCGAGATAAGCGAAGGCCAGGCCGGTTGTACAGCTTTGTGTTAGGGCATGATCATTGCCGGGCGCTTTTCGCAGCAGCGGCAGACAGTCGGAATAAATTGTCTCAGCAAGCTCAGGCCGACCCGAGCGGACGTAGAAATTAGCCAAGTTGCAGCGCATTGCCAGGGTGTTGCGATGGCTTGGTCCAAACGTGTCCACAGCCGCCTCGCTGCATTCCACATACAGGCGTTCGGCCTCGTCCGATCGACCCATCAGATCATTCAAACGAGCCAAACTGTTGATGTTCAGAAGCGTTTTCTGGTGTGTATTGCCGAGTGATTCCCGCGCGATCTCCAAATTGCGGCGCATCAATGGCTCAGCCCGTGCGAATTGTCCACGTTGGCGATAGAGCGTTGCCAAGTGATTCATCGTCGTAATGGTATCGACGTGATCTTCACCCAGCGAATCGCGCTGTGCGGCGTAACAGGACGCCAACAACGGCTCAGCCTTTTCGAACATCTTTTGTGCCCGGTAAACCTCACCGAGGTTCGCCTGGCATCGCAGCGTATCCGGATGGCCGCTACCCAGCACCTTGTCGCGCATTCTCTGACAGTCGATATACAGTTCCTCGGCATCGCGATACCGACCGCGATCCTGATACAGGCTCGCCAGATTGTTCATCGAAGTTAGCGTTTCAACATCTTCTTCACCCAGTACTTCGCGACGCAGTTCCAGGCAGCGTTGCAGCAACGTTTCGGCCAAATCGTATTTGTTGCGCTTGCGATACACATCGCCGAGGTTGTTCATGCTCTTGAGTGTGAGCGGGCTGCGCTCGCCCATCGTATTGGCCCGGGCTTCAAAGCAGGTGACGTATAGCGGTTCGGCATCGGCGTATTTGCCTTGTTGCTTGTACACCGAAGCCAGGTCGCTCGTGACAGAGATTGTCAACGGATCGTTGTCGCCCAGTTTTTCCCGAACATGTTTGATGAGTTTGCTGTAAATGGATTCAGCATCAGCGTACTTGCCTAGGTTGTAATAGACCTGGGCCAGATTGCCGGTGCTGGTCAGCGTCTCATCCGCATCGAAGCCGAATAACGCTAAATAGATGTCCTTGGCCCGCTCCATATGCGGCTCGGCGGCTTCGTAATGGCCCAGCGCCATGAACGTATCGCCGATGGTCTGGCGAATGGCGGCTTCGACCATGGGTTTGTTAGCGAATTTGGCAGGTACTTGCGCCGAAGCCCTCGTGAGCAACTCTTCGACTGTTACCTGCTTCTGCCGGGCGTTGAACCTGGGGCTGGCCTGTCCGAGCAAGTCGCGATGCAGGAACTCGTTGACTGCCTTGGCAACTTCCTCCGATTCACGGGCCTGTTTCTCGGCGGCGTGAGCGCGATCGCGCTGTTTCTCAGCTTCCTTGCACTGGTCGGCCTCGGAATGGGCGGACAGTTTTGCCTCGACTTCGGCAGTACGTGCTCGATTTCCGGATCGGATGGATTCGATCATACCCCATGTCGTGCCGATCACGCCGGCCAGTAGCGCCAAAAGTACGGTGGCTGCGAATGTCGCCACGCTTCGATGTCGCTGGGCCAGTTTCTTCAACCGATACAAAGGCGATGGCGGGCCGACGCTGACCGGTTCGCCCATCAGGTAACGATGAACATCGGCGGCCAAACCATTGGCCGTCTGATAGCGCCGAGTACGATCCTTTTCCAAGGCCCGCATCACGATCCAATCAAGATCCCCGCGCAGTTCGCGGGTCAGATGTTTGCGATCAGAGTGACGGGCGGTGGACACATCATCGATCGTCGCACGATTGGTCCGCAGGCGCAAACTGGGTCGCGGTGGCTCTTCTTCACGGAGCACGCGCAACACTTCATCGCAGCGAAGTTGCCGCTTGCGAAACTCAAAGGGCGGCGTGCCGGTCAACAGTTCGTAAAGCAATACTCCCAGCGAATACACGTCGCTGCGCGTATCGATGTCAAATGGCCTCGGGCCTGCCTGCTCCGGGCTCATGTATTCCGGCGTGCCAATCATTGTGCCGATTTCGGTGACAATTGTCGAATCCGTGATTTGCTGATGAAGCACCTTGGCCAGACCAAAGTCGATGACTTTGGGTACAGGCTCACCATCAAGTTCCGAGATCAGGACATTGGTCGGCTTGATGTCTCGGTGAATAACGCCCTTATGATGCGCATGTTGAATGGCGTGGCAGACATGTCCAAACAGTTCCAATCGTGCCCGCAAATCCAGCTTTCGGTCATCGCAATATCGGGTGATCGGTTGGTCGCCCGCCAATTCCATGACGAAAAATGGTCGACCCGAGGGCGTCGTTCCCGCCTCATACACATGAGCAACGTTCGGATGGTCCATTAAGGCAAGGGCCTGACGCTCGGCATTGAAGCGGGCGATGATACGTTTGCTGTCCATGCCCGGCTTGATCACTTTGAGTGCGACGCTACGGTGGACCGGGTGCGATTGCTCAGCCAGCCACACGGAACCCATGCCGCCTTCGCCGAGCGGGCGCAGCAGTTTGTACTGGCCGATAATATCGCCTGGCTGCTCCAAAATGTCAGGGTGGGTGACCTGCGGAGGTGGCAACGACCCCGGCAGTGTCTTGTCATTTGCCGGGCAATGTACGGACATTTCCTGTTCAAGCATGGCGGTCAAGAGCCGTCTCCAAGCGCGCGGAATCCTCACTGTGGCGTATCCGAACATTAGCTTTGAAAAGTGACGCGTGCTGATGTCGCGGCTCCGCCCAATTCGCATGACGCTTGTGATCGCAACGCAAGTAAGGTCCGGTTGTATCGATTGCAGGTCATAGCGCGACGACACGACCCGTCCGGCTCGCTTCGTAAATGGCATGAATCAACTGCACGGACTTTCGACCCTCGCGACCATCAATGGCTGCCGGCCGGCCGTCGCGAGTCGCTTCAACAAAATCACTCAATTGCCGCACGTGGCCCTCATGCGAAATCGCCTTCGGATTCGAGGCTCCGGTGCCACCGTCCACTGTTCGCCCTAATCGTTCTCGGAGTCCGGCATCC
>JANLTA010000761.1:0-4157 GCA_031362705.1 Gemmataceae bacterium
GCCATCGCCAAGGTCCGCACCCAGATTGCCCGTCTGGCCAGCCTCTCTGAAAATACCGCAGGGCCACCGCCAACCATATTGATTCTGGGCGAAACCGGTACCGGCAAAGACGTTGCCGCGCGGTTATTACACACATCAAGCAAGCAGCGCGAGCGCCCATTCGTGCAAATCGATTGCGCGTCACTGCCGAAAGATCTGATCGAAGCGGAATTGTTTGGCCATGAAAAAGGCGCCTATACCGGCGCGGGTAACCGATCGTTGACTTGGAAGTGACCATGCCGAGTCGCTTTACAGGTGCAATCCTGGGTGACTTGAATACGAAACGGGCGCGGGTGGATAATCAGGACAGTTTACCGGGCGATCTTGCGGTGATCCATGCAAAGATCCCGCTTGCGGAAGTCACGCGTTATGCCGCCCAGCTCGGCAGCATCACGCAGGGGCAGGGGTCATACACCATGTCTTTCAGTCATTACGACATGGTGCCGGCCAACGTGCAGCAGCAGATTGTGGCCAAGGCGAAGGTGCATGAGGAAGAGGATGACGAATAGGAAGGGGAGCAGGGGAAAAGAGGAAGACGATTAGGAGTATGAGTACGAGTATGAGTAGGATAAGAACGTGTGATTTATGCGTGAGATAGAGAATGACTAATAGCTTTCTGATTCCCCTCCCTTGAAGGGAGGGGTTAGGGGAGGGATTCCTACGACGTGCATGTCAATGAAATCCCTCCCCTGCCCCTCCCTTCGAGGGAGGGGAGTCAAGGCTCACTGAGGACAACCGCATGTCGGCTTTTTTCGATTTCGTCACCCACGAATGGTATTTTGCCGTACCGCTGTTTGCCATGTCGCTCACGGCACTGACCTTGGTCATCTGGCGAATTCTCCTCAATCTTGATGCCCGGACCGAACTCAATGAGTTTTTGCCGCGCTTCCAGGCGGTGTTGAATGAAAGTGGCGCTGATGCGGCCGCTCAATACTGCGTCACTCAAAAGGGACTAATCGCCAAGAAACTATTCCCGGCCGCACTCGATACGCGCGCACAAGGCGCAGCAGCCATGCGGCGTTCAATGGCCAATGTCATTGAGTTGGAGATTCTCCCGGACTTGAACTTTCTGCTCGCGCCAATTCTCGCCATCGCCAAGATCGCGACGATGGTCGGGTTGCTGCTGACGGTCGTAAGCATGATCAACACGTTTAACGCCATCAGTCAGGCTGCGAGCACGGGCAACGCCGGCAGCGTGACGGCCCAGGCCGGGGCCATTGGTTTGGCCTTGTTTGCCACCGCACTGGGATTGGTCACCGCCATTCCGCTAGTCTTCGCTCACGTGATGTTCAAGGATTGGATTGGTCGTTACGAATTGAAGATGAAAAGCGCCGGCCAAAAATTGTTGTTGATGTTGCAAGATCATCGTGGTGGAACGCCGAATCGCACTGTCCGCCCGGCCGCGGCTCCTGTCTAAACTATGACGGCATCGAACTATGATGTCTGGTTGACCAAGGCGAACCGCGTCTACAAAGCGGTTCCATATGAGGTCGTATCCGACTGGCTGCAGCAGGGGCGAATTGTCTCCACCGATCGGGTGCGGCCCGTTGGCGATGATGACTGGCGCACCGTCGAAGACTATCCGACGCTGGCCGTGTACCTGCCGGTTGCATCGACTTCGGCCGCCAATGACGATGCCGAATCGTTGCAGCCGCTGGACCTGGGCATCACCATCCGCCGCGGCCGACACGACGCGGATGAAGACGTAGACATGGTGCCGCTCATCGATATCAGTCTGGTGCTGCTGATCTTTTTCATGATGACCGCGACGGTGGCATCGGGTGGTTCCAACATTGTCGTTCCCGAAACGCAATTTGCCACGCTGACTTCGGATCGCGCGATGTTGTGGGTTGGCATCGATATCGGAGCGGATTTGCAGCCCGTGTATTCGTTCGGCGTGGGCGAACAAATGGCCGCGGAGGGCGATCAACAACTGACGGCGGATGCCACGATTGAGCGCATTCGTCAGAAGTTGCGCATGCGCGAAGCCGGCCGACCGATGTCAATTCGCGTGGCCGGGCATCATCGACTGCCATTTGAGACGGTGCAGCAATTCACGGGTCGGCTGACGGCGCTACGCAGCGAAGGCTTGTCGGAAATCAAAGCCGAAGTGTCGGAGCGAGCCAAATGAGTTGGAGCGTGCGGCATCAGGGATCACCCAAGGCCGTCGGCGGCTTGTCGGCCACGGCCGTGCTGGAAGGCGTGGCTGACGGGCAGTGGGAGCCGCTCGACGAGGTTCGCGGCGAAGCGGATCACCACTGGCAGCCGCTGGAGTTGCATCCCAAGTTTGCCGATGCTGTGGCCGAGTATGAACCACCCATACCTGTTGAGCCGGAGGATGAATCCCGACTCGACATGAATCCGATGATTGATGTGTCGCTGGTGCTGTTAATCTTTTTCATTCTCACAACCACTTACGAGACCATTCGCAAAGTGTTGGATATGCCCGGTGTCACTGCGTCCAAACTAGATGCCGGTGCCCGCAAGGCGGCGATGGAAAAAGTGAAAGAGTTCACGATCCGGGTCACGACCCGCACGGACGCCGGCAAGACGACCATCCGCGTCGAAGACCAGGATGTGCAGTTGGATGCTCTCACGCTGAAACTTGGCCAGTTCGTCAAATCATCGAACAAGAAGCAAGTTCTGCTGGACGCGCAGGGCGTGGAGTGGGGTGTTGTGATGCAAATCATGGACGCCGCCAAAGGTGCGGGCATCGAAAAGACACTGCTGCTCAAGAAATAATGGATTAGCGCAGATATTTTTGATCCGAAACAACGAGGCGATATCCGGTGCCATCCATGAGCACTTGAAATGTCGTGGTGTCGATGTCTTCTTCCTTGCGACCACGGAATGCCAGTTCCAAGCGCAACATTTCTGTTTCGAGCTTGTAAGGGAAATAAGCTTTGATGTAGTTCGGAGTGCGCTCCAGCCCCATCGCCGTTGACAACTCAGAAACGAACGTCGGCCTTTCATCGACCCAGCGCATCTTGGTGTTCAACTCGGAATCAATCGGTTCAGGTGGAACGGGAATTCGGCCCAATTGGCGAAGCATCACTTTGTTGCCATCGGGATACTCGGCTACAAGCACGGCACCCAATGTGTTGAGTTGTCGCAGGTAGTCAGTGCCACCCGTCGAGTTAAACGTCAGTGTCCAGCGGCGATTGCGGTTTTGCCGGATGGAGCCTTGCGTGCCGGGTTGGATGCCGGTGCCAGTACCCGTGCCTTTGCCCGGCCCTGTGCCGCCGCCGGAGCCGGTGCCGCCCTGGCCGGGTGCCTTCTTCGGCGTGCCACCCTTGGCGACGTTGTCCAACTTGCTCTTGGCTTCAGCAGCGTCGACTTCACGATCGGCTTCCGGGTTGCTGGGCAAGTCGGGCAACGTGTCCAGTGCATTCGGCAACGCACCCATTGTGCTATTCGGTTTGGGAGTGCCTTTGGGAATCTCGTCCTCTGTGGCACGTTCGATCAGCTGCTGACCACCGGATCCGCGATCGGCGGACGCATTGGGATCGCCGCCACCACCCGCGTCGGCATAGCCGTCGAACAGTTCCACGGGCATCGTAGTGTCGCGCGACGAGTTGATGACGAAATTGAACAACAGGACCAGCAGCACGGCCGCACCGACGTGCAGTGCCACGGCGGTCAGGCTGGAAATTGGAAACTCTTGATTGGGCGAGTGTTTGTGCCAGAACTGTTCATCCGGCAATACCGGTTGTGCTGGCGGGGCGGGTGCGGCGGCGGCCATGCGCGGTACTCCCGGTTGGGTGACTATTACACTCTACCCGACGATCCGCGCATAGCAAAGCCCACGGGTTGCGGCCCGTGGGCTTTGTTGATTGTCAGTTCTTCACTTCAAACTCAGCGTCGATCACGTCGTCCTTTTTTTTATCGTTGGGCGGCGACGACGGGCTTGGGCCGTCGGCGGCACCCGGTGCGCCTTCCTGGCTGTACAAGTGCTGGGACATTGCTTGCGACACCTGCATCAATTCGTCGAGGGCCTGCTTGATGGCCGGCGCGTCTTCGCCGCTGGCCTTCAGCTTCAGCTTCTCGATGGCCGACTGGATCGGGCCTTTGTCGCTGTCCTTGATCATGTCGGCGCTGTCCTTGAGCAGCTTCTCCAT
>JANLTA010000894.1:0-2237 GCA_031362705.1 Gemmataceae bacterium
GCCGCCCGCGGCATTCTCACAGCGCGCGGCGGCATGACCAGCCACGCCGCAGTCGTCGCCCGTGGCATGGGCCGGCCGTGCGTGTCGGGCGCCGGCGGCTTGCGCGTCGATTACGCCAAGCAAGTCTTGACCGCCTCAGGCCAAACCATCGCCAAGGGCGAAATCATCACCATCGACGGCTCGAACGGCCAGGTCATGAAGGGCAGGGTCGCGATGATCCAGCCGGAACTCTCCGGCGATTTTGCAACCCTAATGAAGTGGGCCGACGGATTTCGCCGTATGCGTGTGCGTGCCAACGCCGAGACCCCTGCAGATGCCAAACACGCGCGCGAATTCGGCGCCGAAGGCATCGGCCTCTGCCGCACCGAGCACATGTTCTTCGACGCCGAACGCATCACCGCCGTCCGCCAGATGATCCTCGCCGACACCAAGGGCGGGCGTCAGACGGCACTGACCAAACTGCTGCCGTTCCAGCGCAACGACTTCGTCGAACTGTTCCGCATCATGGCGGGCCTTCCCGTCACGATCCGCTTGCTCGACCCGCCGTTGCACGAATTCCTGCCCAAGGAAGACGAAGCGGAAGCGGCCGCCCTCGCCACCGGCATCGACCTCGCCAAGCTCAAAGCCCGCGTCGAAGACCTGGCCGAATTCAACCCCATGCTCGGCCATCGCGGCTGCCGCCTCGGCATCTCATACCCTGAGATCTACGAGATGCAGGCCCGCGCGATTTTCGAAGCCGCCGTGATCGCCGAAAAGGAAACCGGCCAGCCGCTGACACTTGAGATCATGATTCCCCTGGTTGCCATGAAGGGCGAGTTCGATTTTTTGAAAATTCGGATCGACGCGGTTGCGAAAGCGGTTGAAGCCGAAAAGTCGTCGAAGCTCACCTACCTCATCGGCACCATGATCGAACTGCCGCGCGCCGCCCTCAAAGCCGGCGAGATAGCGGAATCCGCCGAGTTTTTCTCCTTCGGCACCAACGATCTGACCCAAACGACGTTCGGCATCAGTCGCGACGACGCCGCGAAATTTCTCACCGAGTACATGAGCCGAGGACTCGTTCCCAACGACCCATTCGTCAGCCTCGACATCGAAGGCGTCGGCGAACTCATCCGCATCGCCGCCGAACGCGGCCGGAAAACCAAGCCAGGCCTCAAACTCGGCATCTGCGGCGAGCACGGCGGCGACCCTGCATCCATCAGATTTTGCGAAACGGTTCGTCTCGATTACGTATCGTGCTCACCCTTCAGGGTACCGATCGCCAGGCTCGCCGCGGCCCAGGCGGCTTTGGGCTAATCAGCCAGACAGAGACAGTTGGCGCATTTGAGCCATTTCTTGCGGACCTGCCCCGTCGCAGGTGTCCGAGGACGTGCGATCGCGGCCGCTACGCGCATTAACAAGCCGCAATCCACAGATTAAATCTTCGTCATGACCAGCCGAGGGGGCATCAGGGGCACATGCCATATCGTCTTTGTTTTTCTGAACAGTTGAAGAGTAACAAATAGCAATAAGAGAGAAGAGGTGTATTTATATTGGTCGAATACTAACTAGGAGGGACCATCAGGGGGCACAAATCCCCTAACCGGCTGCGACAGCTTGACATGGCCTATTTTGCCTGTCCCGAGCTGACACGTGAGTTCTTTCTGCCTATACAACTTTCAGTTTGTTGCACCGCAGCGGGACAGCCGGTACCCGTTCTAGCCAACGCTAACCATCGGGTGCGCGTGGAAGTTGTGGTGAACAACCTGGATTTACCGCGTTACGGGCGGAACCAGGCTTTCCGGGCGGTAAATGGCCCGGGGGCTGCAATGAACAAGAGGTCCCCCCAAAGGACCCACGGTTTCTCAGGGGTAACGCCTTTCATCCATGGAGGCTTTCATGGCCAAGACGTTTAAGATTTTGGCGCTCGTGCGCCGTAACGACGGAATAATGAAGGCCGCCTTTTCGGGTGCGCTGGTCTATGCGTTAACGATTGCGGCGGTGACGCCCTCGTTGAATGCGGCAGCGTCCGGAACGGTCGTCATGGCGTTGGGCGCGGTTCCGGCGCACCACGCCGTAGTCACCTTGCACGCGAAGCCCTCGCCCCTGACCAAGATCCGGGACGTGATCAACCGCCCTTCCTACCAGGCATACATGCGTGAGCGGGATTGCCTGGCCACCGCCGTCTATTTCGAAGCGCGCGGCGAAAGCGCCAAGGGCCAAAAGGCGGTCGCCGAAGTCATTCTCGCCCGTACGCG
>JANLTA010000950.1:0-7630 GCA_031362705.1 Gemmataceae bacterium
ACCGCCCGCCGCCAAAACCGCTCCAATTCCGGATCCCGCCGCCGCGCCCGCTGTCCCATGGTGCCAACCCTCAGTGTGTTGGCCTCCAAGTTAATCATTTAGCCGGCGCGAATGCCAGACGCCGATTCAGCGGACGCTTACTATTGACCGCAGGTGATGTAACCTCCCAGACGTGCTAGAGCACAAGTGCGCGTGGACTACCACGCCGTTTGCATCGCCGCCTTTGGTCACCGACGCAATTGGCGTAAGTGACTATCCCGAAGTTCAACACGTTTATTAGCCAATCAGCGAGCTGCGTATTCTCGGCAGAGCCCGAGTTTGTGCACTTGGATGGAGCTAAGATCGTTCGAACGCGAAGCGAATTGCTTGGGTACTTGGAAAGGAAAAAGACTGGAGAGCCAATCGCGCCAGTCACTTCGTCTTCTTGACGCGCCCAACCCCCAAAACGATCGCCAACGACTGCCCGCTTGGCAACCCCCGCATTCCCTTGCGAAGCACTTGATCGATGTTGAACCACGTCTCACCGTTAGTGCCGGCGATCATGCCGCATCCGCGACATTGAGGCCAACGACTGTGTTGTTGTCGATACGTGCTGGCCCATTTGCGGATTTGCCGGACCGTCAGGTGCGGGAGCTTCCCCGTGTTTCGAATACCCCGTTGGTTGGACAGAACTTGAGCCAACGAAGATCCGCCGGGGAGACCTCGGAGCCCGTGTTGGAGCGCGTGGTCCACGTAGGCCCACTTTTCTCCAAGCGTTCCGGGAATGACCTCATACCAGTTCGCCTGGCGTGGCCATCTTTGGTGGCGATTGAAATATGTGTCGCACCATCCGAGGATCTGCGGAACGTTGTAGTCCGGCATCGCCCAAGCGTTTCGGACAGCGCGTTCGGCGAGTAGTAACCTCGCGAGAGACGAACCGCCGGGAAGCCCTCTCACTCCAACGCGGAGTGCGTTGTCGATATTGACCCATTTGTCGTTAAGCGTTTCAGGAATGTGCTGCGGTCCTGAGCCTTCTTTAGGCCAGAAGCCGTATCGCTTGTGAAACGCGTCGGCCCGGGCCTGTGTTTCCCAGCGGCTATGGGTTGCAGCGGTCTTTCGACATTCTTTCCGCCTGCCAGCGCACGTCGCCAGCACTTTCGTGCCTCCGCAGCCGACCAAGCGATGACTCGGTTTGGGTGTCGCGTTAATTAGAGAGATCGATTTCTTGGTCTGTGCCGTAATCGTCTTGAATTAATAACTTGGCGGCCCAGGTTCCAAGGTAAAGCTCAACACTCATCTCAAATCCGCGTTTGACCAACTCAGGATCGGCATTCGGATGGCTCGACGATTCAACGATGAGGTCGGTGATTGCGGCGTTGGGCGCGAGGGAACTGATGAGCTCTTTCGCTTCAGACAACTGTACAGGATGCCGTTGCATGACTTCTAGGCTCGAAACAAATCCTGCAAATGTCGCCTCGGTCATTGCGGGATATTGGTTGAACACTCGATGAATCAAATCAGCTTGGGTATGCCAAAGCGAATCTTCTCGCCAAAGGTGAACAATTGCGCCGAGCTTTGTCGGTGGAACATATATGGCGATCAATAAACAGATGCCGGAAACCGCCTCAAGCCGCGGCCCGTCTTGTCCTAATACAGCTTGGTCCATGCCCGCGCGCGGTGACAGTTTGCGACCAACTTCAAATGGTGGTGCGTCCGTTTCATTTGAGGATGTCGCAGACCAACGGGCAACGTGGCTCGGCGGCAGGACGATAGCGCTCATGCTCAATGGTTACTCCATCGGCCGCAAGCCGAACTCGCAGATTACCGTCCCGTTGTTCGGATTGTGAAACGCTGTGAGCGACCCGTCCTGCGAGACTACGAACACGAAACTGTCGGGGACTAGGCGAGCGTAGAGAAGTCCGGCCTGATGGCGCGAGCCTTTGTGAGCGAATGCCTCGTCATAATTAACTTCAGCCCCGCCGTCGTAGATTAGTTTTGTTTCCTTCTGAGGTTTCTTATCGTTGTCGATGATCGCGTTGAATGCGCGGACGCTGCAGCGATAATTAAGAGCTATGGCACCATCCAACCCGCATAAGGTTGCGATGGACTCAATGCAGTTTTCCAGCTGATCTACAGCAGTCGCCACATTGAGCCTTTGCAACGGACATTTGTTTTGGTTTGCCTTCTCCGTAATCTGGTCCACCCCGCCAAGGGTGGCCTTCAACTCCGTCATCCGATCCGAGTAATCGGTCACGAGTTCGTTGAGGAACAAGCAATACGTTTGGCGAGATGACGAAAACTGTTTCATATCAGGGTTTTTGGCCACGATCACCATCCCGCCGTGTTCTTGCTTGGCGA
This sequence comes from Gemmataceae bacterium, assembly GCA_031362705.1. Taxonomy (GTDB): domain Bacteria; phylum Planctomycetota; class Planctomycetia; order Gemmatales; family Gemmataceae; genus JAIBBI01. The sequence goes on from JANLTA010000950.1 coordinate 2,338, forward strand.
TGCCGCGCAACAGTTCGCTTACTACGGAGCCAACCGTATAATTGACTGTCTCCCCTTCGTATTCTTCCCACTCTGTCTTAACGCTTTGAACCAAACGTTGAATTGACTCCGACTGCCATAGAGGGAGCAACTTCGTGATTTCACCGCCGCAGTATACCAGCGAAATAACGTCGGTTGTTGCAACGATGTGGCCCGGCCCGTGAATAGTTGCTTTCAGCGCATTCATGTGCAGGCCGTGGCCAAATCCGTTTTCCCGGCGTGTTGTGAGTTGGTTGACATGGACACCAGCGAGCTTAATCTCTCCATCTTGAATTGCGCAGGCGATATGGCTGCGACGTGAAATAGCATGTGACAGCTTCGCGATTTCCTTCGCTGTCGCGGGTAGCGGCTCATTAAAGAGAAGGTGGAATTGAAGCTCAGTCTCGGGCGGGTAGCAGATAAGCGTGGTTTTTGGCCACCGCCCCTCGTCAGGAAGGAGGCTGGCGTAAAAGACATTCTTGATAAACGTGGCAACAGCGTCTCTTGTTAGCGGCAAGCCAAGCCGGTCCAACTTGGGCTGAGTCGCATACGACTCTTGAAGAATGCCGAAAAAGCTGGCAGCTTGACTTGCGAACTCGCTGATGTCGGCCATTGGACGCGCTCTCATGATGGCATCGACCCAATCCGAAATCTTAACGAATTGGATGGTGCATAAGCTCCCCGTTGGATGGGCATCATCGATTGTCAGGCCGATAAGTGTCCACGCGAGGCTTGAGGTTCTGAAGTATTTCTCGGCAGTCCTTTTGGGGGAAGTTCTTTGGGACCCAAAGGATGCGAAACCGGATTACGATGTAATCAACTAAAGGGTCGGGACTGGTCGAGCCAACGGTTTTCGCCGAAACAATACACCGAAAAACCCCGAAGCGTTCCTGCTCTTGATGTTTGCCAATTTGGGACTCAAGCATCTGATGCAGGATTCCCTTGGCAACACGAATCGTAACTACGCCACCCTTCTCCAATTTCGGCTGCAATTCAAAACTATCCACGTGTTCTTGCTCAACCATAGTTGATGGGGGCAGCTCCGGCAAACCTGCCTTGTTCTTCATCCACGTGGATTCATGTAGGGTGCGAACGAAAATCTTGTCGACCGGTTCATCTCCGACGTTTCTCAAGACAATGCGTGGGTCGAGTCGCAACAAGCTCTCGGAATTATCTACTGAGGCGGTCCAATAATCCGCGTCGTCGACCTTTTTTCTCATGCCTTCGGGGATGGTCTCCTCGTTAGGAAGTGCGTCAACGACGACAACCCGAGCAGGAACACGGCCAGCGGCGCGCTCATTTGTCTCTTTGGCGACTACAGCCGAGACTTCCGAAGCAACCGCTGACCGGTACGAATACACCGCGGAAACAATTGCAACAATGATTGCCGCCAACGAGATTAGGATGTTGATGCCAATTGCGTAGTTCTGAATCTGATCGGTCCGCGAGAGATCTGCTGGCGGGGGCATATCTTTCGGGGCCAATTGCGCGGCGGGTGTATTGATCGTATCCGCTTGTTTAGCCTTCAGTTCAGACTGTTTATTGTTTTTCTTGCGAGACACGCGACACCTCTGGCAATGCACGGATTGCTCCAATTATAGAAGTACCGGTGGCGTGCTGCGATGTCAGACGGCAAGAGCTAGGTATTGCTCGTAGGAGATAATGGCTCGTCCGATGAGTTCGGGGATTTGAGGGACAACGGCGTTTCCGATGACTGCAAGTCGGTCCACAACAACGGAAACCCCATTAACCACTCGGTCCATGACGGGTTCGGCAAGCGGCGGAGTCTCAAGAGTGGCGGCATCGTCGGAGCCGCTGCAATCGACCCCGACGGCCAACGGCTAGATGTGGGCGGTCGCCAGCCCGTCTTTACGTTTGGCATGTTCTCCCTCGCGCGCGTTCGCTAGGGACCCCGTGCTGACGACTTGGTTCCGGCATACAACGATTGGAATAGCGACGATTATTTGCTGCTGTTTGTTCTCCCGCTATCTTTGCTCGCGCGCACGCGCGAGGGAGCGAATGTGCTGACCAGACCTCGGCGTGCAATTCTTTGGCTCGGCGTGCTGTTCATCGGCTTGCAGCTCTGTTGGGTTCCGTGGTTAAGCCACGGCGGGTATCCCAGTGGTTACGGCTTTTTGTTCATACCACCCGCACAGGGACATCATGTTGACACGGTCCGGCTGATTATCGCTGTGTTGTTGAAAGTTGTGATCACCGGCGCGCTTATCTACTTTTGCGAATCAGTCACGACGGGGGCGCACGCAATAAGTTCAGTGGTCGCAATGCCGTTTCGCTGGTGCGTCGAGCACCTAGGCAAGATTTGCTTCGGTGTATTGGCCATAGGTGGAGCCGCATGGCTTTGCTCTAATCTGAATTACGACCCCATTAGCCGTTACAACTACGAACAAATCCAAATCGGATGGAATCGCGCCCAGGTTGAAAGACTTTTGGGACCGCCCAAGACCGTGCGATTCGCTGAGTCGCTCAAAGGTGTATTCCGGGCACCCTCCGATCCTGCGCATGAATACTCCTCCGAAGAGCTAGCGAAACTCGCAGGCGTCAAGTTGAAACCGAATAGCCCACCGAATCCTTATGTTGTGGTCGGTTGGGGATCAAAAACGAAAGGGATATTGGCTGCATTTTACTCCTCGGGGGAATTAACGGAAAAAGAATCCTGGGGACTGCATCAATGAGTAACATCGCTTCTATAGGTTGGCGTAATTAACCGGCTACCTGTCCGGCAACCGTTGCGTTTCGCGGCGGCTTGCCGGACAGGTACGGCCATGCCCTAACAAGCGGCTGAAGGTGAACCGCAATCGAGGGGCAGTATCTCTTTTTGCAATGACACTCGCCATTCTCTTCAATCCACGCTCGCGCCTTCGCTGCGGCATCCCGTAGCGTATCTGCTTTTAATACCGCCGGGACTTCCAGTCGCGGAAACGACGTGCCAATCCACGCACACCATTTGTCCCGAGACCAGTAGATTTCAACACGCCACCGGCCAATGGTGTCGTGGTTGTGGTTGCGTTCGTCGCGCCGGAGCATCCCGTCCATTGCTCCAGCCTACCGGCGGCCGGTGGCGGTTGCAGCGTCAGTAGGCTAAGATTTCCCGATGAGCGATGACGTACAACCGGATGTGATAGTGGGACCTAGTGGCCGTGAACCGAACGGCCGCGCGTACCTGTTCAATGAGGCGCATCTACTGCGCCGCGCAGTCATATCGCGTTTGCTCACGACTCTTGAGGCTATCCCGCGCCATGTTGCCGTTGTCTTCACGACGACGACGGAAGGGCAAGACAAGCTATGGGATGAGTTCGACGATACTCTGCCCCTCTTGAGCCGTTGTTTGCGTCTTGATTTGCGCCGGCGCGACCTGTGCCGACCGTTCGCCGAAGTCGTCGTACGCAATTGCCGCGCGGCCGGCCAATTGAACGGCATGAGCGACGCGCACTAGCGGACTGACGGTCGGGTACAGAATCGGGTACAGAATCTATCGCAAACCATTGCAAACCCTCGTAACATGTGGAAGGTGACGGCAGTCTCGGGCTGACCGCAATTCACGACAATTGAGCTGGAAAATAGGCGTTTTCTGTATGTCATGGCCGAGTTGGCAGACGCGACTTCGGCTCCGAAGGTTACAGGTTCGACTCCTGTCGGGCGTAGTCATTGATCGCATCGCGCGGTTGCCCCCTTACTTCGCGCAGTGGTCCGCGCCACAATTCAAATCAGTTGTCAAAGAGCACACATGCTGGCGATGAAACGCCAGCGCGATACCCGATCCCTGACTTTCCGCCATCCCTCGCCCCCGATAGCCGCCCGCGCGCACTCCCACGCGCTGGAATGGGGATGCCGCAGGCACTTGGGGTAATGGTCACGCTCGCTACGACCGCAGCGGCCAACCTTGTTGCCACACTCGAGGTGGGCGCGTGTGGCGCTTTGTTAGTGAGCCGAGGTCGGCTCATTTGTCGCTGATGGCGAGGGGGTGGGTGGTGAGTTCGTTTACGCGACGGTAACGCCGGACCGTTTTGTCCCGCGGCATCGCCTTTCAACAGACACCAACTCATCCGGGAATTTTGCTGACTCTACATATGGACAACCGATTCCGGCGCATGGTCATCCAACTGCTGAATCAACTCGATCCACGGACCTCTCTGTCATGACGCCAATGAACGGACTGGATCCAAGCCCGCCGTCTGCGTCAATCATCGGCTCCGGAGGCCGATATAAACAAATGTACACTCTTTTGTAAAGTATGTCAAGAGGAGTGACAAAAAAAACTTCCGGGTTACATCGTACCATTTGCTAGTCGAGCGGCCATGTCAGTAGAAATTGCAATATCTCGCTAAGCGAAACCGCTATCGCGACCAGGGCGGCAACCTGTTCAAGACGAATTCGCCGATTCGTGGCGACGAGTGAATAAGTTCGACGTAAGATCAGAGCATGCGAGTCTATCTCGATGCATGCAGCCTTCAGCGGCCGTTGGATGATCGTTCCCAGCCGCGCGTCCATGTCGAAGCCGAGGCGATACTGGCGGTTCTGGGTTTGGTAGAATCCGGTCAAGTGGAAATGCTCTCGTCGGATGCGCTTGAATTCGAGATCAATCGGATGCCGGATGCGGAACGACAATCACGGGCAAGAGAAATGTTGAAGCTTGCGAGCCAAACGTTGAAACTTGTCGATGAGGTTCTGACTCACGCCCGGCAGCTAAATGATCTGGGCGTCAAGACGGTGGATTCATTGCATCTGGCTTTTGCGTCCTGGGCCCGTGTCGACTTTTTCTGCACCTGCGATGACAAGCTTGTGCGAAAGGCGAAGAAGGTGAACTCCCTGAACACAACCGTTGTGACGCCCCTCCAACTTATTGTGGAGGTCGTGAAATGAATGCGCCGATTCGTCCGTTAGCGGAAGTCAGTCAACAGGCCAGGCAGATTCTGATTCGAGAAATGGGAGTTGTAGACACTCTTCGTTTTTTGAGCCAATTTCGCGCCGGCGGCGGCGATTACACGAAAGAACGCGGTCAATGGCTCGACGATTTGTCCCTGGATGAGATTGTCACAGAGATCAAGGCGAAAAGGCGAAAACCACGCCGAACCAATGGCAGAAGCTGACCAGGGCGGGCACGTCGTGTAGTTTGAAGTCAGCCGGGCGAATGCCCCGGCAGGTGAACGGCGTGTTCTCGATCTCATGTTTGGATTTCCGCCCGGAGGGCGCGCGGACGTAGCCAGGCGTTTCAACGCCTGGGAGAGCCCCATCCCACAAGATCGTCCGGAGGACG
>JANLTA010000952.1:0-2651 GCA_031362705.1 Gemmataceae bacterium
CGGTGGAATTGACAATGTTCGGCTGATTGCGAAACACGAGATGCCCGGCCACACCGCCGATGTCCGGTGATGACTGACCGGCAAGTACACTTTCGCTCAACCAATGCGGCTCAGCGGATGCGTCGCTATTCAAAAGGGCCAGCCACTCGCCGCGTGCCACGGCGAAGCCCGCATTGTTGCCGCCGGCAAAGCCCAAGTTCGTAGCAAGTTGCAATACGCGCACCCCGGGAAACTCGCGGCGAACGAATACGACGGATTGATCAGAAGAGGCATTGTCAACAACGATGACTTCGAAGCGCTGTCGCGGATAATCCTGGGCCTGCAATGACTGCAAACACTCCTCCAGCAGCGTTCGACCGTTGTAGTTGACGACAATGATGGACACGAGCGGAAGCATGAGGTGTTTCAGGCGGCCGCCGCTAGCGGTTGGAGCGAATGCTGTTGATATGCTTTAACGACCGTACCAGGTGCCCCTTCAAGTTTGACCCGCCCGTGATCCATCCACAGACAGCGCGTGGTCAAATTGGTCAGCGATTGCAGGTCGTGACTGACCATCACGATCATTCGGGCCTGCGACATCATCGCGCGAATGCGTTGGCCGGCTTTCTGTTGAAATGCCAGGACGCCTACGGAAAGCACTTCGTCCACGATCAGGATTTCCGGTTCGATGGCCGTGGCAATCGAGAACGCCAATCGCACCATCATGCCGGCCGAGTAATAGCGAACCGGCATGTCAAGGAATTGGCCCAACTCCGAGAACTCGGCGATGCGATCCACTTTCCCTCGGATCGATTTCGGTGTTTCGCCCTGAAGATAACCACGATTGTGGATGTTCTCCCAACCGTTGGAGTCCAATTCGAAGCCCAGGGCGATGTCAAACAGCGATGAAATTCGACCAACTACTCGGCGGGAGCCGGAGCTTGGCGGGTAAATGCCGGCCAGCAGTTTCAGCAGCGTACTCTTGCCCGCCCCATTGTGCCCGAGAATGCCAAGGCGCTCACCCTCAGCGACGCGCAACGAAACATCCTTCAGCGCATGCACGTGCATGATCGGATTGGACGACCGCTTGAACATACCGCGGACGAGGAATTCTTTCAGGGTCAGCCGCTTGAATTGGCGGACCCGGAACTCCAGACTCACGCGGTCGAGGTCGATTAGCACCATGCGTTCGGCCAAGCTCCTAAAGATGAAAAATGAGTTTCGCCTGCATTTTGTGCAAGACCGTTGCCGCAAGGCTGGCGACGATGGCGGTCATGCCAATCGCCCAGCCAAATGTCGCCACCGGTGGAGGCGTGCCATCCAACAGCGGAGCGCGGATCAGTTGCATGAACGGCACCAGCGGATTGAAGTTCAACAGCCATGCCGATGGATGGCTCGCCACATCGCTCATCCGATAAATGATCGGCGTGAGGTAAAACAGAATCTGGAAGCCCACTTCAGCAAGATGTTGCGTGTCCTGAAAAAACACATTCGACATGCCCGCCAGCACAGCCAGCGACCAACCAAAGACGAACAACACGAGCATGGATGGAAATAGGCTTAAGTAGGCGGCGGGTGCGGCAGCACCGCGCATGATGCCGACAATCACCGTCAGCACCATGATCGCCATCGTGAAGTGAAAGAACGCTCCGATGGCTGTTCGTAGCGGGTAGACGGCGAGAGGCAGTGGACATTGCCGGATGTACGGTTCGCCGAGGAAAAACGATTGGCAGCCTTGCAGTGCGCAGCCGATCATAAAGTTCCAGCACACCAGCCCGGTGAGCAGGTGCGGTACATAGTCGCTGACTTGGGCGTTTTGCAGGATTTGTGAGAAAACGAGGCACAAGACGGCTGTCATCGCCAGCGGTTGCAGCAACGACCAGCCCAAACCGAGGACGGACCGGCGGTAGCGGGTGCGGAGGTCCATCCGCACCAGCGACAGCCAAAAGTGTCGAATCCGCCAAACGTGCGAAGCATAGGTGAACATAGGGCATCCGTGCCCGGTGGCAGACGGCGAGGGGTCAGCCCCGCACCCGCCGAATCGCATCCGTGAGGCGTTTAATTACCAAAGCCGGGGCCGGTAGTGAAGAGGAAAATGGCGAACGAAGCCGTAATGTCAGCCCATCTGACCGAAAAGCGACTCCCTCGGCGTTAACACTGGGCGTTGAGGCAAACAGGGTAATTTGCGGCGCAAGTGTTTTCGGCATCGAACCCGGTGCGATGACGACGTGTGGAATAGTCGAAAGGTGATGCTGCGCACCTGGCGATAGATCGTCCGCTGCCGACCCTGCCGATACAACGGCACCGGCTTCACCACGCGAAAGCACGGTTTCGGCAGCGAATTCTGGACCATACGAGACCGGGTATCCGCGATGCATTCCTACAGCGCGCGAGTACCCCGTTTGCCAGCGCGACACCTGCGACTGGCCTGTCGCGTTAAATGGCGCTCCGAGGTCAACGACGCGACAATGCTTGGTGAGGTTCACGTCACGGGCCAGAGCCTGCAATGCCACTTCCACGCGAGCATTGCCATGATGGACAATGATGGCGTAGTTCGCCCGGCGCAGTTGTTGAGCTAATTCGACAACGTGCTCCGATGTCTCGATCTTTTTACCTTGTACCAGCACTCGCAGAGACCAGATCGTGTCGATGCCATCATCTATCGTCACGGT
>JANLTA010000957.1:0-11514 GCA_031362705.1 Gemmataceae bacterium
TAAAGCACGCGCCGCTGCCGGTGGATTTCAGGCTGAGTTGGCCGCCGAGCAACTTGGCCCATCGGTTGGCAAGCGCCAACCCAAGGCCGACGCCGCCGGCCGTGGTTGGCGCGGCTTGCCCGCGCCGAAAGGCGTGGAAGACGCTTCGGCTCTCACGGCTTGACACGCCGGGACCGCGATCTTCGACTTCGAAGGTAACATGGTCGTTGGTGGAATGGACCCGCAGCCAAATGCGCGGGTCGGCGGCACCACCGGAGTATTTGCAGGCGTTGTCCAGCAGGTTGCCCAGAAGTTGTCGGCACAGATCAGCATCAGTTGTTATTTCGCGGGGCAGGCCGTTGGCTAGGTCCAACGTCAGTTCCTTTCCGGCTGCCTTGCAGTGGTTTTCCCATTCGCCGCGCACAGTTTCGATTAGATCGCGCAGAACGAGCGGTTGGAGTGTGACCACTGGCTGTTGCCGTTCGAGGCGAGCAAAGTCCAGCACATTGCCGATGAGGCGATGCAGTCGGTCGGCTTCGCCATGCAGCGTTTGCAGATACTCGCTACGCTGCTTTTCTTCGCGGACCATGCCGCCGGTGAGCATGTCGAGATAGAGCCGCAGTGTAGTAAGCGGCGTGCGCAATTCATGCGTGACGGCGGTGACGAAGCGGAAGCGTCGTTCAGAGATGTCCAGCAGCGACCAACCGCTGAGCGCAACCACGCTCAGCGCGAGCAGCGCGGCGGCCCAAGCCATGGCAAGGCCCCAACGCAAGGGCGAGTTCAGCGGAAACATGGTCAGCGGCACTTCACCGCCAGTCAAGACAACGGGCAGCGCTTGCATGGAGTACCCGCGATCCTCGTTGGTGCCGGCTGGTTCCAAGACTGCGTCTGGCAACAGGTCTTTAATTTGCTCAAGCAACACTTGTCGCAACTTGGGCCAATCGAAGGCAACGCCCTGCACAAAAGTCATCCCGTCGGATTGAACCTTGCGTAGATACATCAAACGTTCGGTGCCATCACGACCTGTACGCCATTGTGGCGACATGTCTTCGATGCTGGCAAAAGAACACTTGTATGACAGGGCCGCGGCGGCATCCTGGAACAGCAAATCATTCGGCAGTCGGTTGACAATGGCCGGGTTGTTGCTGTTATTACCGTCGTATTTTTTCCCCTCGTTACGTAGCGCGGAAAGCGTGTCATTGCGAACTTGCGACTCCGTGTCCAACCACTGTCCGGCTTGCTGCGACTGTGCCATACGGCTGCGCCCGACATTCTCCGAACTGGGTTTTTCCACCTGTTGCGGAGTTACTTCAAGTTGTTGCACTGGTGCCGACCATTCAGCAATCGGGAACTGCTCGGCCAGCTCACGCAAACGCTGTTGCCTTGCGGGCGTGGCATTGATGATCGACACGCCCGCGGGTGTGGCTTTAAGTCGCTCGGCTAGCGCATCATCCGGAACTTGCGGTGAACGCCAGCCATATTTGGCATCGACGACGAAGTGAATCGCCAGCCAATCGGGCAACTCCGCGCTCAACAGCGGCGACGGCACCAGCACACTACCCAGTGGTACTTGCTGCCCGCGACGATCCAAAGCTGGCACCGGTGGATAAAGCGCTTCATAATGCGCGACAGGCCGGCTATCTTCACGCGCCAGAATCGGAAAGATGCGGCCATCAAGTCGCCACAACGCCAGGCGAACAGTGTCGGCATATTCGAGACGCAGGGCTTGCCGCGTGGCCCAGGCCAAACCGCCCGTCACCAATCCGGCAATGGTGATATAGATTATGGATGCCAGAATACGGCTGCGATTGACGGTCATGGCACGTCCTCCGCCGGCAGCAGGTCGGGACTGGCCATGTACCCACGACTCCTCACGGTGATCACGGCTTCGGGCACAGCTTTGCCCGAGGGATCATGCAGCTTGGCCCGCAATCTTGCGATGTGCATGTCGATGGTGCGTGTTTCCAAATTGTCGGGCGACACGCCCCAGACCCACGTGAGCAGTTCATCCCGTGAAACCGTGCGCTCACGATGTGTCAACATGTAACGTAGCAGCGCTACTTCCGTTTCCGATAACTCGGCCGCTTCGGTCTTGCTCCAGCGCACCTCGCCGCGATTCAGGTCCAGTCGGGCATGACCGAGTTTCGCAATTGTCACCTCCGGTGCCCGATGGGGCGCTCGCCGCAAGACGGCTTCGACGCGCGCGAGCAGTTCCTTGGCTGAGAATGGTTTCACAACATAATCATCAGCGCCGAGCTTGAGGCCGCGGACGCGGTCGTCTTCGCCGCCGCGTGCCGTCAGAATGATAACTGGTAAGCTTGGACGGTGTTTACGAATGCCGCGCAGCACATCCAGCCCGTCTAACTTCGGCAACAACAGATCAAGCAAGACGAGATCAATTGGACCTTTGGTAGCAGCTTCTAAGCCCGCTTGGCCGTCGCCTGCCTCATCCACGACGTATCCGTTGATGCGCAACACATCGACCACGCCCCGGCGGATGGCAGGTTCATCTTCGACGACAACAATGTGCGTGGGCATGATTCGCTTCCCAATTAAGCCCACTCATCGCAATGGGTGGGCTTTCTTACTTTATCACTTCGCCACGACTGTCCCGATGCCCATTTGTTTATCCAGTTCCAGTTTGTAGGCATAGTCGATGGTCAGGGCCTTCTCGCCGTTCTGCGTCGGCTGTACGATTACATCCCAACGCAGCAAGTTCTTCGGCCGATCCTCACGAACGTAAATCGCGTCGCCGCTCAGATCCGGCTTCTGGCTGACCAGGCTCACCGCAATCGCCTGGGCCTCGCCCTTCGGCAGACGATCCCACACTTGCACTTTCACCGGCTCGGTTTTGTAGCTGTTCACGAGCAGACGATAATCGAAACTGTGCACCTGGTTGCCGCCAGACGTGACGCGGTTCTTGTTCACAAGGGTGCGTTGCACCTGAATCTGCGGATCGACGCCGAAGCTGACGGCGAACGGCTTGCCGATGGCGACGAGCGGCAATTGCTGTCGGCCGACAAAGTCTGAGCCAATATACATGGTCGCTTCGCCAGGGAAAAGCACGTATTCGCTCTTATTGGTGAGATCAGCTTGGCGATAAACGTGCGGTGTCAATACCGGCACGGCCTTGTAATAGTAGTCCGGCGAAAGTTGCAGGCGCGTCACTTCCATGATCTGGGCATCATTCCGCGACGGCAAGCTGAGTTGACCCTTGAGGCGGTAGGTGACACTGGGGCCTTCGATTAGCGCCGACTCGCGAACCTGAGCCATGATCTCGTCACGGCTCGCCAGTAATTCACCCTGTTGCTCGCAAGCAGCCGCATCGTTGATCGCCTTGCCCGCTTCCAGCCAGTTTCCTTCGTTTTGCAACGCCTGTCCTTGAGCGCGGCCACCATCGGCCCGCTTCTTGTACTCGCCGAACGCATTCACGCCGGGTGGAACGGCGGCAACTTGCCGTGGAGTGGACAACGGCACCGCCGATACTTCCAACATGCGCAAGTCTGGCGGCGCGGCGTGCAACAGCGGCTGCGCTGTTGACAGCGCTAGCGCTACGTTGGCCCAATCTTCGCCGGTCTGCTGATGCACCGCGGCCAGGTACTCAAGTTGCACGGGTTCATTCGCCTTGCCGGCGCGGAACTTGTATTGCGGCTGCCAACTCACTGCGTCCACGAGGTAGTTGAGGCGAATAGTGCCGGCAGCCTCGTTGGCTTTGTCAATCGTGATGATGGCGACACGTTCGGTTCGACTGATGCCGACGCTCTTCTCGGCCAACTGCCGCTTTGCGAACTCAGTCTGCTCCGTGACTTCCTGCAGCTTCTGCTGCAACGCGACGGCGGCCGTAGTGCGTTCGGTGCGCGTCTGCATGATAAACTTGGACAATCCAATCACCGCATCGCTGCTCAGTTGACCTTTGTCGGTTAGGTGCTGCATGGTAACGCCAGTGAAGGCTTCAAGTTTTGCTAGAAACGCCTGATGTTCGCCGGCCAACTTGATGTCGGCTTGCAGTCGCTGCGCCTCGGCGACGAGTTGGCGAATCTGCGTTTCGAGTTTGCGAACTTCCTCGCGCGTGTCCTCTTTGATAGGAATGGTGCGGTAGCGAGTGTTTAAGACGCGGATGCCGTCCAGTCCTTCGGTATACGGCGAGCTGGCCAGCGTATGCGGCGGCAGCGGACTGACGAGCAACTCTATCGCGCCCTTGCCTTCGGGCACTGTGACTTCGCGCGTGATCAGGGCGTTGCCTTGATACACTGTGACGGCGACGATTCTGTGTTTCACTGGCGTGCCGGATTTAACGCCATCCTCGGCGAACAGTGCGGCCGGCAGTGAGAACAACAGGGCAGCGATTGCAACACGCATGACATTTCCTCACCAGGTTGAAGGCTCGTGGGGATTCTACCATCGCTGCCATTTACGGGTGTAACGGCCATGTAACCGACGACGTCGTTATAATGCCGCTGAGCGGAGACACATAATGACCAAGCTATTTACGGTACTCGGCAGCGGCGCGTGGGGCACCACGGTGGCCATGCTGTTGGCAAAGAAGCCGGGCCAGCGGGTGTGTTTGTGGTCGTATCGCCCGGAGTTGACCCGACAATTGCGGGACACACGCGAGAATGCCCGGTTATTGCCCGGCGTGCGCATTCCCGAGGACATTGACTTTGAGGATGATTTTCACGCGGCGACGGACGGTGCTGCACTGTGGATTGCGGCGATACCCACTGTATACTTGCGCGAGACTCTCAAGAAGAGCGGGCCGCGACTGCGAGCGGAGACGCCCGTTTTAAGCTTATGCAAGGGCGTGGAAAACCAGACGTTCCAGCGGCCGAGCCAAATCCTGCGCGAGGTTCTTGGTGCTGAACGTGTCGCGGTGTTGAGCGGCCCTAGCCATGCCGAAGAAGTGGCGCGTGGTTTACCCGCATCCGTGGTGGCGGCCAGTGCTGACGCTGAGTTGGCTGCGTGGGTGCAAGGCTGTTTGACATCCGAGCGCTTTCGTGTGTACACAAACGCGGATATTGTAGGCGTCGAATATGCTGGTGCGCTGAAAAACGTCATCGCCATTGCCGCGGGTATCGGCGACGGGCTGAAGATGGGCGACAACGCCAAAGCCGCATTGTTGACGCGCGGCCTCGTGGAAATGGTTCGTTTTGGCGACAAACACGGTGCGGACGAAAAGACATTTCATGGTCTGGCTGGCATGGGCGATCTCATTACAACCTGCATGAGCAAGCATGGCCGCAATCGCCGCGTTGGCGAGCGCCTCGCTCTCGGCGAAACGCTGGCTGATATTCTCGCCAGCACGGAGATGGTGGCTGAAGGTGTTTACACGACACGCAGCGTCTACGAAGAATCACAGAAGAGCGGCATCGATATGCCGATTGTCGAACAAGTTTATCGTGTGCTGTATGAAGGTAAATCGCCGCGTTCGGCGGTTGAAGACTTAATGCAACGGATGCCGGTGGCAGAGAATCGTTGCACCTAATTCCCAAACACGTCCGCGCTCCATGGGTCGAGACCCACGGCCCCGCAGCGTTCGAGCCAACGGGCGATCGCGGGCAACTCCAATGGCGCATCAGGTAGAGGAAGTTCGGCAACCAGCGCGTCCATATCAATGTCGGTGGTCGGCAATTCAGCGGGCGGTTCAGGATCGAGCGGTTCCCATCCGGCCGACGTGTTCTCCATGCGGTACAGACGGATGAGTCGATGGACATCGCCGGATGCAATGTCGGTGTTCCACGAATCGGCATCGGCAACGACACGGCGATCCGCATTGAGAAGCTGCTCGCGCGCCCATTCCAAATCGCTTGCTGACCATTTCAATTCGCCGCGCTGAGAAGCGGACATGCGCGACTCATACTGCGCCTCGACGCTCGCATTGTTGGCGTCTTTGTCGATGCCGAGAATGAGGAACGGGCCGGCGTCTTCGCGGATCATCTTGGCGTCTCCGTCATACAATCATCCAGTCGTTGACGAACAACCTCGCCGACACGGAACAAGTAATTCGCATCGCCCGTCGGTGCCGGGCAATGGGCCGGCTGGCCGACAAGGAAACGCTTCCAGTGATGTTTGGCTCGGCCACTATCTCCGGACCGCGATGTCGCTATCGCCAGGTTTTGCTGAATGCGAGCATCGTCTTCCGCCGTCGGCAGCGATGATTGAAAATACTGAAGTGCCTGGTCGCGGTTGCCGATCACGCCGGCCGCAACGCCAAGTAGGTTGCCCAGCGGTCGCGCGGGAGCAGCCGGCCACTTGGTGGCGGCGGCCAATGCTACTTCCGGTTCACCGCGATCAATCAGGTTGCGCGTCCACAACACGTACGCTTCCGTCAGTGCTTGCAGTACCACACCCGATTGTGGGCGGGCTGCGGCGAGCGACTGCAACAGTGTCAACACAGTGTCGATACGACCAATTTGTTGAATCCGTTTGATAACCCGCTGGTCATCCACCGGCGTCATTGCGGCAAGTACGTCACGGCGAACGGTGCGCGGGCAAAGCGCGGCAAGCAGGCTGAGAACGCGCTGCGCTTCCGGATTGGGATGCAACTCGGCCGCTCGCTCGAAGTCGGCAGCTGCCTCCTCATGACGACCCAGCGTGAGGCGTGTAAACGCGAGGTTGTATTCGATGGCAATCGTGTCCGGCGCTTGTTCCTTGGCCGCAATGAAAGCCTTCTCGGCGTCATCCAACCGGCCTTCATGAAGGGCCAACAATCCACTCTGCATCGCGACATGCCATGTGGGTATCGCCACTTCGGCCAACACGCGGCGTGCCGATTCAACATCGCCCTCGCGCCGGTACATGCGGGCGATCCACGCCGATGTGTTCGCGCTACGGCTATCCGGCGGCAACACGGCTTCCAGCTGTCGCGTTTGTTCGTTGCCTTGAACCGCTGGCTGACCCGCACGTTGTCGGGCCGTGGCTTCGATGACCGCCAACCGTTCGTGTTGAAAGCCGTTGGTCCGCGCCTGACCCAGCCACTCGACCGCTTCGGCCGGTCGATCCGCCGCCAACTCAGCCATACCGTAGCGAAATGCGGCGGCGGCGTTGTGTCGTTCCAGACCCCACGCCGCGCGACGTTCCGGCGATAACTCACTCCAAAACAACAGTGCATCAGTGAAGTTCCCGGCCTTCCATGCCAATTGCCCTCGCAAAGCATGGACCATTTCACGCATTGGACCAGCGTCAAAAGTCGTCAGGTCGAGTGTAATGCACGCTTCATCATCCTTGTCTTGCCAGGTCAACATCACCGCACGCAAGTATGCCGCCTCTGCGGCCAGTGCCGGGTCCAACCTTGCGATATTGATTTCCTCCGTCGCGCGATTGTCATCACCGGCCAAGGCAAACGAGGCAGCAGCCAGTAGCGATCGCACGGAATCAGTCGACCCGCTACGATTGAACAATGGAGCCAACGACGCCAATTTATCGAAATCGCGGCGTTGCCAAGCAAGTGCCGCTAACCCGGTGATCGGCTCAGCAGCTTGCGGGGCAAGCAATCGCGATTGCTCAAACAGTTCCTCGGCGACCTCGTAGTTTTGTGCGGCAAGCGCAATTCGTGCCGTCATCGCCAGCAGCCTCGCACGCTGCGGCCCGGCCGCCATGGCGCACGCGTCGGTCAGGTGTTCAAGAGCCTCGACGGCTTTACCATCGCGCCGTTCGATCAAAGCGCGCCGAACCAACGGTCGCGGGTCGTGCGGATGGTGCTTGGTCCATGTATCGAGATATTGTGCAACGTCGGCGTGGTCGCCACGGCGATCAGCCTGTTCGGCGAGTAAATCAAGTGTCAAAGCGCGGGTTGGCCCCAGACGAAACGCCAAATCCAACACCTCGCGACCATCGTCGGGCCTGTCATCGACCACACAACGGCGCACTTCGTCAATCAAAGTTCGCTCGGCAATTGCACCATATAGAGGGCCAGGCGCATCCGGATAGCGGCCAGGATGCCGTTGCACCCATCGTTCCAGGTATTGCCGTTCCGCACGAGCGAAGTTCCATTTGTGCTCTGCAAACATGCGTTTCAGGAGTTCACGTTCGCGGAAGGCCCGATCGAAGAGTTTCTCATCGTTGCCGACACGCGCGTTGTTCTCAGTTGCCGCTCGGACATATGCCACGGCGATTTCCATCGGTAGCGTGTTGCCTTCGTTTGCGAGGTGGTCGTAGGTTTCAAGCGCTACGGCGTCGTTAGCGTCGTTAGCCGCGAAGGCGCGGGCCAGTGCCAGGCGATGCGCCGGCGATAAATCCACGTCAGCTTTCTTCGCTTCCAACACAACTTCTCGGGCGACACTCGCCCATTCCGTGTCGCCACGGGCATCCACGGTTGTCAATACGCTCAAGGCGTGCTGCATGTGCTTGAGGTGGTCAGCCGGTTTGATCGCACGTGACCGAGCCAAACTGAGTGCCAAATGACCCATCAATGCTGGGGATGGCGGATTCTCCTGCTCGAATGAGGCTTGCAAATGCGGCAAAGCGTCGTCATGCAAACTTGACCGCGATAGGCTTAGTCCCAGACCTTTGCGCACTTCCAGCGTATGATCGCCGGCCGAGTACGACTGATAGTAGATTGTGGCGGCATCGGTCGAGCGATCGCAAAGCTCCAGTGCCGCGGCAAGCGATCGCCGTGCCAATGCAAGCGATTCTTCGATACGTTCCAAACCCAGTGGACAACCGATCGGCGCTCGTCGTGCCAATGCCGCCAACCAGGATCGCGGCCCAAGTGCCGACCAAATGGCGTTCGGCGTCTTGGCGAACTTGACCAATCCGGTCGGCCCGGTCGCCTTTTCTAGCAGTTGGACCGCCGTGGTCGCGTCGCCACCGGCTGTGATCAATGCCGTTCCGAGTTGCACCCAGATGATGGGACACTCGGGTGCGAGCTCATGTGCCTGACGTAGACACTCCACCGCGCCGTTCGGTTGATCTTGCCTCAGCAATAAAGCACCCAGGTATAATGCCGGATCGGGAACTCCAGCCGCGGCAATCGCGTCATGGAGAGCTTCACGAGCCGAGTCCATTCTCCCCGCGTATAGGTGATGTAACGCAAGCCAAAACGACCCTTCGGGATGTGCGCTTTCGACGCGGTTGATTTCCTGGGCCAAGCGGCGAATCTCGTCGGCTTTGGGATCGCTGGCAATCCGCCGGCGCAACTCTGCAAGTAGCAGTTCGGCGATACGCTTGTCAAACTCGGCTTCCGGCAAGCCAAGCCGGTCGCCGGCTCCTCGCATCAATTCGAGTGCTTCGGCATATCGCCGCCCCTGAAGAGACAACTCCGCGGCCCGATAAAGGCAATCGCCTTCAAAGTTCTGAATGCGCGAGTCGAAGTGCAGATCAGGTCTCTTTGCGTTACGGAGTTGCCCGCCTGCCGCAAACGCTGCCTGCCAATCACCGGTTGCCAGGAGTTTGCGGGCGCGACGTAGGCCCTGTTCCCGCGGTGATATTCGTACCAACAACGGCACGCCTCCTGGCCGAATTACCCACAGCAAAGCGCAGATGAACAACGCCAGACTGATCGTCAGCGTTCCATAGTTGATCAGGTGTATGAATAGCGAGGGCATCAGAAGTTCGTGCCAGAGGACACTGGGGGCGGACTAATCCACCGATGCTACCCGCGCGTAGCGATCGGAGCAAGAATACCCGGCTGGGTCAGCCGGGCAAGCCCGCGCGGTCTTGCCGACCTTAGCGACCTTCGGATATGGTCGTTCTAGTCGCATCGAACAACGTGTGGCGGTTGCAACGGCGACATCCATGCACCCGCGCGGCGATTCTCCTAATCTGACAGCGTGGCACCCATTTGTTACTTCAACGGTCGTCTTTCCGCTTATGGCGAAATCGGTTTGGCCTGGCACGATGCCGGAGTTGTCTTCGGCGCGACGGCTACCGATCTGATCCGCACATTTCGGCATCGCCTGTTTCGGCTAGATGAACACGTTAGTCGATTTCGTCACAGTTGTGAATTGTGCCATATACCGCTCGTGCAATCCGATGCCGAGCTAAATAACATCGCCGTTGAATTGGTGCAGCACAATACCAAGCTCATTTCGACTGATATCGATTTGGCCCTCGTGATGTTTGCCACACCCGGACCGCTTGGGCGTTTCACAGGTTCGCCGGTCGATGGCCCGCCGACGCTGGCGATGCATACGTTTCCGCTGCCGTTTGAACGGTACCGCCGAATGTTTGTTGATGGTGCCCGACTGGCAATCCCGCCGACCCGTCATGTCCCGTCGGCAGACGTGGATCGTCGAGCAAAGCAGCGCAGCCGGATGCACTGGTGGATTGCCGCACACGAAATTGACTCAGAAGCCGACGCGCTATTGCTTGATGACAACGGTTGCGTCACCGAAACCGCCGCGGCCAATTTGATTGCTGTCATCGGCAACGAGTTGATCGTATCACCGAATTGTCTTCCGGGGATCAGCCAGCAATTAGTGCGCGAACTCGCTGAGTTCGCCGGCATTCACTCTCGCGAACAGTCACTCACTCCAGCACAATGCAGCGCGGCGGATGAGTTGATTCTGACTTCTACAACGTTCTGTGTTGCCGGTGTCAGTCTTTTTGATGGCCATGCCATTCGTTGGCCCGGACCCGTTTATTCGAAGTTGTTGACCGCGTATTCGCAACATGTCGGCATCGATATTGAAGAGCAAATCATGAAGGCGGAATAACGCCAATTACTCGGATGCCTTGCTCACGACATCAAGAATCTTCTGTTCCCGCGATTGCAACGAATCACCCTGAAGCGTGAGAATCACGTGGTAAAGTAAGCCGATAGCCGCCAGTTGCAATAATGAGCCGACGAGAAACACGGGCAGTCGCGGCATCCACTGGAAGTAGACCAGCAAGAATTCCGCCAGCCAGGGCAGAATCGTTGGCGCCATCGCCAGCGGTAACATGAACGTGAATAATACCTGCAACAACACCAGCATTACACGCGGGTTGCGCGGTTTCATCGAGCCGGCCGCGATGGGCATCGGCGCGAAGATGGAAAGCCAATTCGCCATCATGCAAAACACGAGAAACATGGCAATTGACTGTGGCACCATCGCCGCCAGGTGATCAAGGTGCATTGGCCGTAGCACTTGCACAAGGGCAATCAGCAACCAGCTCATACCAAGGGCCAGCGGTGCCACGGAAAGGTTCTTGCCCAGCAAGATGTCGCGCCGTGGCGCCGGACAAAGAACGAAGACACGAAAGCCGCCGCGGTCGAAGCCGAACTGGTTACCGACGAACTGCACCATCCCGAAAAACGTCATCGCCACCGCCCCGATGGCCATGATCGACCGCACTGGCTTTTCGATGTCGGATGCTTCGCGGAACAACATCGAGCCAAACACAAAAGCGAGGATGATCGGCGAGAGCAGCATCATCTTCGCTTCCGGGGCACGCACAATCGACCGGAAGCAACTGACGGCGATGGCCGACGCGTATTCCGAAACCAATGGCACCTGACGTTCGAGCAGTTGCGTTGTTGAGCCAGGAGTCCGCGTCTTTTTCACTACCGGTTTTGGTGCCTTAAGTTTGCCGGTACCTTGATTGAATTGGCCCGTG
>JANLTA010001015.1:0-5265 GCA_031362705.1 Gemmataceae bacterium
CTAGACCGCGGAGTAGAAGGCGAAGTTGGAGGAGATGAAGGCGGCCAAGCCATATCGCGGCTCAGCCACCCGGCGTGTCAAGGATGTGTTGCAAGCGGGCGGCCAACTCAGGCGGGAATCGCGCCGGCCACGAGGAATCAATCAGGCCGACTTCAATCATGTCGCCGAGGTGGACCTGATCTTTGCGCCGATAGGACGTGAGCTTCATGAGGACCAGCGCTTCAAGAGCCACGACTTGATAGAGCAATCCCGGTTCGGATTCGGCGACGTCAGGATTGGCCGATAGGTCGTCGGGCCGCACTTTCTCACTTGCGAAAACAATATGCACCGCGTCTCTCGGGCGGCCATCAGGGCCATCGAGAAACATGTCAACGCCCATCACTTCGCCATGCACGAATCCCGCAGCCGCCATGGCCGATTTGGCGGCGGCCAGATCGCTGCGGCGGATCATAATGTCCACATCCGCAGTGTTGCGGATCGCGGCTTCGTCAACGCGTCCGACCCATTCGGCCACCGCATTGCCACCGACGATCGCGTAGGGCACGCCAGCGTTTGCGAAAGCGGCGGCAGCTCGGCAAGCCCGATCCTTGACCTTCTCCGCCGCCATCATCGACCTTTCCCAGCCCGAAATTGCAACTGATGCATTGGCCATTTCGTTCGTCTCTTTTGTATCCGTAATGATACGCGAACCACGTTCCAGAGCGCAATGATTACGTTCTTACCTTACCGTGTCGACCAAACCCGTGGCCGAAAACACAATACACGCGAATGTGCGCAAGCAATCGTCCAACTCTACACCGCATGACACGCCGCTGGGCCGGGCAAAGGCTACGACGTGAAGGCGGCAAAGTGGAAAGCAAAATGGAGGCCATGAAGAAGTGAACCGTCATGTCTTCGCTTACCCGAACGGTCCAGGCCACCTCTGCAATTAAGGACTTAGAATCGTTGCCGTATTTCGATTGTCGTGAAGGTTTTCTCGCCATTGCAGGGTCAAAAGCGAGGCGGGGCGCTGGGTGTAATATCAAAGCGGACAACAGTTTGCACTGAGTGATTCCACTCGTTTCGCTTGCTGCCGCTACCGCCACGGGGTGTGTGTGTATGTCGGCAACGATCGACGTAAGTGGTTTTTCGAATTCAGGCCGATCCTGCCGACGGTGAGCGATCAGCCGCCTCGCCGCCCGGCCGCACTATTCGTAACCCATCGAGCATGGAGGAAGCACGCACATTTGAACAACTTGCGGACCAGGCCGATGAGCTGCGCACGCGCATCAATCGCTTTCGCACGGCTCTGGGGCGGTTCTTCGTTGCCAAGCAGGAACTGATTGACCTGATGGTCGTGGCGGCCGTGGCCCAGGAGCCGATCTTGCTCGTCGGGCCACCGGGCACGGCCAAGAGCGACCTGGTGCTGAAGTTCAAGGATGCACTGGGCATCGCGGAGGAAGATTACTTCGAATACATGCTCACGCGGTTCACCGAGCCAAGCGAGATCGTCGGACCGATTGATATCAATCAGCTACGTGAAGGCCGATAT
Organism: Gemmataceae bacterium; assembly: GCA_031362705.1. Lineage (GTDB taxonomy): Bacteria > Planctomycetota > Planctomycetia > Gemmatales > Gemmataceae > JAIBBI01. The sequence goes on from JANLTA010001015.1 coordinate 1,532, forward strand.
GTGCGGCGTGAACAGGGCAAGCTGCCAACCGCCCGGTTGGCATTTCTCGATGAGATCTTCAAATCCAACTCCGCGATTCTGAACATCCTGCTGACGATCATCAACGAGCGAAAGTTCTACCAGGATGGCATGCCGCAGCCAGTGCGGCTGCAAGTGTTGTTTGCCGCGACCAATGAGATTCCGGAGCAAGCCGAATTGGCGGCGCTGCGAGACCGCTTCGCGCTGAAGGTGGAAAGCCGCTCGGTGCAGGAGGAACACTTCACCGCGCTAATTGACAAAGGCCTCGAGGCGGAAACCTGGCGCGGGTTGAATCAGAAGCCGTGGGCCGAGGGACATTGCACGCTGAGCGACATGGTGGCAGCTAACCGCTACCTCATGTTGCAGTTTGCCCGCAAACAGAACGATGCCAAAGGTGACGAACAAACGGATCGAATGGTGTACTTTCCCGCCGAGGTGTTCCGCGAGTTCCAACGCCTGGTCAAGACATTGGTACGCGAAGACCGCATCTTCATCAGCGACCGCAAGCTTGTGAAGCTGTACAAACTGTTCCGCGTGCGCTCATGGCTATTCTCCGGTGGCACCGTCACCCGCGATGACCTGCGACTGCTCGCCCATCTCGGCGAGTCGCATCGGGAGATTGAATTGCTGCGCGATAAAGTTCCAATGCTATTGGGTGACTGATGGCCAACGCTCCGCGCTATCTCCGCAAAGCCGAACGGCACCTGACCGCCGCCGATCCGGTGTTGGCCAAACTCATCGCCGAGCATGGCCGATGCGTTCTCAGAGCCGAGCCGGATTTGTTCAAGGCCATGGTGGGCACGGTCATCTCGCAACAACTGGCGACCAAAGCCGCCCGTGCCATCACGGCCCGCGTGATTAGTCATTTCACGTTGCGAGGTCTGACGCCGCGACGGGTACTCAAGGCGACTGATGCCGAACTTCGCGGCTGCGGCTTGTCGGGCGGTAAGGCCAAGACTCTCCGGGCGGTGGCGGAGGCATTCACGAAACGAAAAGTCAACCCGAAGACTCTCCACGAGTTGACCGATGATGATGTGGCCCAGACGTTGTTGCCGATTCACGGCATCGGCCCGTGGTCGGTTCACATGGTCTTGATGTTCGCAATGTGCCGTCCGGATGTGCTGCCCGTGGGTGATTTCGGCATTCGCGTCGCCGCCCGCAACCTTTATGGGTTGCCTGACCTGGCTGACGCCAACACGCTGGAACGCATCGCCGAACCGTGGCGACCGTACCGCACGGTCGCCAGTTGGTATCTCTGGCGCAGCATTGACCCCATACCCTCTTAATTGTTTGCTATCATAATCATTCGAACCCTGACTCGAATCCGGGCCGGTCTTATGCGTCTCGCGCTGTTTTTTCTGTGTTTGATTGTCGTTGCGACGGTCTTCGGTGCCACCGACACCAAACCGGCCCCGCCGGAGTTCAACCGCGACATTCGGCCCATCTTCGTCGAAAACTGCTATGCCTGCCACGGCCCGGATAGTGCCGCCCGTAAGGCCGACCTGCGACTCGATGTGCGCGAGGAAGCAATCAAGGCCGAAGCATTCGTCCCTGGCGATCCCGATAAAAGCACATTGATCGAACACGTCTTCTCCGGCGCGATGCCACCCAAGAAGACAGGCAAGACCCTGACGGCCGAGCAAAAGGACACGCTGAAGCGCTGGATCGCCGCCGGTGCCGAATATCAACCCCATTGGAGTTTCATCGCGCCGAAGCGGGTTAGCCGCGACCCGCAGCGGAGCGCGTGGCCCCGCAACCCCATCGACCATTTCGTCCTCGACAAACTCAGCGCAGCACGACTGCAACCCGCCACCGAAGCCGACCGTCGCACGTTGGCCCGCCGCCTCAGTCTTGATCTCATCGGCTTGCCACCCGAGCCGGACGATGTTGAGAAGTTAGTCAATGACTCATCACCGAATTGGTACGAGAAGTACGTCGATCAGCTCATGGCCTCGCCGCATTGGGGCGAACATCGTGGCCGATATTGGTTGGACGCCGCCCGCTATGCCGACACGCACGGCATTCACTTCGACAACTACCGCGAAATCTGGGCCTACCGCGATTGGGTCATCAAGGCATTCAACGGCAATATGCCCTTCGATCGTTTCACTCTCGAACAGCTTGCCGGTGATTTGCTGCCGCAGCCGACGTTGGAGCAGAAAATCGCAACCGGATTCAATCGCTGCAACATCACAAGTAACGAAGGTGGCGCGATCGATGAGGAGTACCTCGTCCTCTACACTCGTGATCGCACGGAAACGGCGTCGGTAGTATTCCTTGGCCTCACTACCGGTTGTGCGGTGTGTCACGACCACAAGCTCGATCCGCTGAGCCAGCGTGAGTTTTATTCCCTGGCGGCCTTCTTCAACAACACCACGCAGCGGGCGATGGACGGCAACATCCCCAACACGCCGCCGGTGCTGAACGTACCGCGTGTGGAAGACCGGCCAAGATGGGATGCCGTCAACAAGGAAGTGACTGAGGTTACGGCTAAGTTGCAGGAACGTCGCCAGGCAGCCCGACCGGACTTCGACCAATGGTTGACAAGTCCGCGGGCCGACGTGATAGCCGCAATGGTACCGACATATCGAATGTCGTTGCACATGCCGCTGAACGAAGGCAAGGCTAAGGCGACAAACGCAATCATAGATGCATCACCGAAATCACTGGCATTCGACAAGGGTTACGCCTGGACGCCGGAGAAAGATGGCCGGCCCGGTCTGATTGTGCGCAGTGGCGACACGATGACTCTTCCGGATGTAGGCGACTTCGAGAAGGACCAACCGTTTAGCATGGGCCTGTGGGTCCGTCCGACGGGCGACACTGCCAATGGCGCCATCGTCGCTCGCATGGATGATAAGAACGGCTATCGTGGATGGGATGTGTGGATGCAGGAGGGCCGCGTCGCCTTCCATCACATCCATAAGTGGCAAAGCGATGCGTTGAAAGTGGCGGCAATGTCGCCATTGCCGATCAATGTCTGGACGCATGTGACCGTGGTCTACGATGGTTCCATGAAAGCGGCCGGCATGCGCATCTATTACGATGGCGAATTGCAGCCAGTTCATGTCGAAGCCGATGCCTTGAAGAACACGACGCGGACGAAGGTGCCGCTCAAGATCGGCCAGCGGGAATCGACGTCGCGCGTACAGAATATAGCGCTGAACGATTTGCGCATCTACGATCGGGCGTTGGATGTCTCCGAGGTCCGCCACGTGGCCCGATCCGCACGAGTTGGTGAGTTGCTCGCTAAGGCGGATCGCAAGCCGGCAGAGCATGACGAGCTCTATTCCTGGTGGCTCCGGGAAAATGACTGGCATTATCTCGCTGCGACCGTGCAGCTTGAGGATTTACGCCGCGAACAGTTGGCGATCAAGACTCGCGGCACCGTCGCCCACGTCATGCAGGAGAAACCCGCCCCGGCGATGGCACACGTGTTGAATCGTGGCGAGTACGATCAACGGCGAGATGAAATGAAGCCCGACACGCCGAAAGTGCTGCCGGCATTTCCTGGTGACTTGCCCAAGGACCGAGTCGGTTTGGCGAAGTGGTTGCTGCGGCCTGAACATCCGCTGACGGCGCGGGTGACGGTGAATCGCTTTTGGCATGATCTGTTCGGCACCGGCTTCTTGAAAACGAGCGGCTAATTCGGTACAGCCGGCGACTTGCCGTCGCATCCTGAGTTGCTCGACTTGTTGGCCATTGAGTTCCGCGAA
>JANLTA010001029.1:0-3213 GCA_031362705.1 Gemmataceae bacterium
CCGCAGGTGGGCCGACTTCGTTGCCACTGCCCATCGCCTGTTCGGGTGCCATGTAGGGCATTGTGCCAACCAATGCACCGGTCATCGTTAGCGTGGTACCGTCAACGCCATCGAGAAACTTGGCCAGCCCAAAGTCGGCAACCAACGGTTCACCGTCCAGCCCGATCAAAATGTTCGCGGGTTTAAGATCGCGGTGCAGAATCTTCTGCCGGTGTGCCGCGCCGACGCCTCGTGCCACCTTGGCCATCACAGCGGCCGCTGCTCGCGGAGTACGGTAAAGGCCGCTCAGTTTTGCCAGCGAGTCGCGAGCCAACGGCATCACATAGAACGGTTGATTTTCGCTTTCACCGTCATCAATCACCGGCATGATGTATCGGTGATTCAGATTACCAATGCGGATCTCGCGGCGAAACCGCGCCATCACATCAGTCTGCCCGAGGAGGTCGCGACGCAATGTCTTAATGGCAACGGCGTGTCCGTTGCGCATATCGCGGGCACGACGAACCGTACCCATGCCGCCGCTGGAGATTACCGCTTCAATTTGGTATTGGCCGATCACTTCGTTCAATCGATTGGTCTTTATCGGCGTGCGATCATCGATTTGAGTCGATGCCTGCCCAGCCAACTCATCGTGACCGAGCGCGGCAGCGCTGTCATCACCACGATTACGTAACGATACTGCGTCAGAATTAACAAATGGATTAAACACAGGCGAGACCTTGCGAGTAGGTGCCCCAAACAGATTATGACGAAGCTGGCATTCCTTCGCAAGCCATTAACACTGAAATCCGCAAAAAAACAGCCGCCGCGGGGAAAACACTCCCCCCGCAGCGGCGGTTCTAACTAATCATTCCACTGCATTGAAGCGTCCAGCACCTTGGCGATGCGTTCACGGCATTCTTCCAGGTGGGCCTGGGTCGTCTCATCGACTTGCCGGTTGCCCAAAACTGTCTGAATCCGCTTGTTGACATCGCGCAGGTGCGAACGGGCCAGACTCCTGGCGTCCGGCGGCACGTCCGGATTGCCCATGCCCGACATGGCCATCATCAGCATGGTCATCATGTCGCCCGAATCGCGGCCGGTCTTTTGGCCCAAGGCCAGGCCGGACAGCTTTTTGACGTGTTCCCGCTGCAAGTTACGGCGAACAATCGACATCGTGGGTTTGTCACCGTTTTGCGGCTCGGCCCAGACGCCATCGGTGACGCTGCGGAAGACTTCCGCAAGGGTGAGCGGCTGCTCATCATTGCCTGACTTCTGCGCATTGTTCAACACACGCCGCATCACGGCCGGGCTGAGCAATTGATTCAGCGCGACCTTCTGAATCTCCAGGATCCGTTCGTTCAAGGGGAAGTCCGTCGATTCCGAGCGGACACCCCAGTGCGACCACCTCTCCACCGCCAATCGGCGTAATAGCTCCGGCGGGAACTGGAACGGCTTATCGCTGAAGGTATGTTCTTGCAGGAACTTCAGTGCCTCACGCTGCTTGGCCGGCGCGACAACTACCAACGGATCTCGGCCATTCGGGTCGCCCCGGTGATCGCGATACGCATGTTCGCCGCCGACGAACTTGGAGACCAGGTACGCCCCGTTGCCGTACTGCGACAACAGAATGCCGAATGCTGCCCGGGCACGCTGATAGCCTTCACCCTCGTCCACGACATTGGTCGAAAGTTGCTTCATCAGCGATTCCGACAAAATCATGCGTTCCTGCGCGAACTTCATCACATCGGCACCCAGGTCGAAGCGATTGATGTTCGGATCGGAGGTGAGGAAGGTATCCTCGTCCGTACCGTAGTCATTGCCTGGTTGGGCAATCTTGTTCGCGATCTTCTTCAGCTCGTCCGCCTCGTTGCCGCTGATTGGCTTGTAGGCGTACTCAATCGCCCAATAGTCATATGGCCCCAATGTGGTCGTGAAATAGTCACCCTGCTTCACGCCCTTAGGGGCCAGATTGACGGGCACATAGTCCATGACCGAGCCGACGAGACCCTTTTCACGGGTGATCTTGGTGTCGTGCAACTGGTCGTGGGTCAGCATGGTGCTGCCCTTGAAGTTGTGCCGGAGGCCTAGCGTGTGGCCAACTTCGTGCATGACCACCGACTTGATGGCCTGCTGGATCAATTCATCGGAAACCTTGTTATTCGGCTTGGCGGTGTCTTCGGCCATGATGGCCATGGCCGCCATTCCGAGTTCATATCGCATGTGGCTGCCGCATTGGCACACGCCCTGTTGAATCGCCCACAAGCGAGCCGCAGTCGGATCAGCGGCGAGTCGTTTCGGCAATTCGCTCCAGCCGACTTCGCCGCTGAATCGTTGCATCAACTGATGATCGAGACCCATGCCCTGATCCATCGCTTGGATTGGGCTGGCCGGCTCGAAGGCCGTACCGGGACCGCGATAAAGTTGTTGCTCCGTCTTCCACATGCGCACGAGGTCGGCATCGAAAATGATGTCGGCGTCCAGAATCTCGCCGGTGAGCGGATTGGCGCGGGATGGCCCCATGGCAAACGCCCGGCCAGTGGTGATCCAGCGGAACGTGTTGTAGTTCATGTCCTCCGGATCCCACTCTTCATCGTCGCGCTGTTGCACGACTTCAATGGCATTGCGGTAGCCGATCTTCTCAAAGGCCTTGTTCCATTCCAGAATGCCCTCTTGAACGACAGCGCGATATTCGTGCGGGACCGTTTTCTCGATGTAGTACTTGATGCTCTTCTTCGGCACGGAGAGCTTGGCGGCGTTCTTCGGGTCTACAGGCTCTGCTCGTTCCAGCCGCCAGCGATTCACGTAGCGGGTAAACGCCGTGTCTTTGCTCTCGCTGGAGAAGTCCTTCATTGCGCTGAGGAAGTAACCGACACGATCATCGGCAACGCGCGTCGCGTAGCCGCCTTCGGGAAGTTCGGCGAAGCCATAGTGAATGACGACCGTGTTGCCACGTGAATCAATCACGCCATCGTCGCCGCCCATGAGCATCATCATTGGATTGCGGCCGCTGGAAAACGTGGCTTGCACTTCCATTTCCAGGTTGCGCGGGAACGCTTTGATTTTGCCCCACGTGCTACGGCTGGAATCAAATATGCCAAGTTGCAATTGAGCGAAGTCGGTCATCAGTACATCGTTGAGATTGACCAACGGTGCCTGTTTGGCCGGGTTTGTCGCCACGATGCGCAGGCCCGCGAGGATCGAATCGGTGTATGTCGTCTCAACGGCTTTCGC
>JANLTA010001059.1:0-2792 GCA_031362705.1 Gemmataceae bacterium
TCGGCCTGTGCCTTCCCGCGTCCCTCTGCCATCGCTTCAGCAAAATTGGCGAAGAGCACCGTGAACCACAACCATGCGGAAATGCCAAACACAAAACCGGGCGCTTCGCCGCCACCTGACAACAGAAGATGCAGTCCTAAGCCCGTGGTTAGCGCGCTACCAACAAGAACAGTGAACATCACCGGGTTGCGAAGTTGACGGCGTGGATCGAGTTTCCAAAGTGCATCAATGAGCGCGCGCCGCACGATGGGAGCGTCGAAGAGTGGTCGGGCTTTCGTAGTGCTTGTCACAGTTCGTGTCCTACCGGGCCAGCATTTGCAGATGTTCCACAATCGGACCCAAAGCCAGCGCCGGCACGAATGTCAATGCCCCGACCAGCAGAACTGTGCCCACGAGCAGCAAGATAAACAGAGGCGTGTGGGTCGGTAACGTGCCGGCTCCCGGTGGCGTGAATTTCTTACGCGCCAGCGACCCGGCGATGGCCAACACCGGGATCATCAACCAGAATCGAGCGATCAGCATCGCGATTCCGAGTGCGGTGTTGTAGAACGGCGTATTCGCCGACAACCCTGCGAAGGCGCTACCGTTGTTGTTTCCAGCCGACGAGAAAGCATAAAGGACTTCGGAGAAACCATGAGCGCCGGGGTTGGTCAAGCTCGATTTGATTTCTCCGGTATCGAACGTGGCATACTCCAATCCCGGTCCACAAACGGCGACTGCTGTGCCGATCAACACAACCAACGGTGGAATGAGGATAGTCAATGAAGCCATCTTCATTTCGTAAGCTTCGATCTTCTTGCCCAGATACTCGGGCGTTCGCCCCACCATGAGTCCCGCCACAAAGACGGCCACGATAAGAAACATCAACATGCCATACAGGCCGCTGCCGACGCCGCCGAATATCACTTCGCCAAGTTGCATCAGCCACATCGGGATCAATCCACCGAGCGGCGTGAAGGAATCGTGCATTGCGTTGACGCTGCCGTTCGACGCTGCCGTGGTAACGGTCGCCCAAAGAGCCGAATTGGTAATACCGAAGCGTGTCTCTTTGCCCTCCATGTTGCCGCCGGAGTGCGCATCGCTGGCGTGCTGATCCACACCTGTGTCCGAAAGTGCAGGGTTACCTGCTTGCTCGGCCGCGACGGCACAGAATATGAGCGGCACAAGTATCACCAACATGGCGACAAGTATGGCCCAACCTTGCCGGCGATCGCCGACCATCTCGCCGAACGTAAAGCAAAAGGCTGCGGGTATGAGCAGGATCGCCAACATTTCCAGGAAGTTTGACAACGGCGTCGGGTTCTCGAACGGATGCGCGCTGTTGACGTTGAAGAAGCCGCCGCCGTTGGTGCCGAGTTGCTTAATTGCAATCTGTGATGCGGCCGGCCCCATTGGCAACGTTTGTTCAATAATCGGTTGACCTTTCGCGTTGGCAATTGGCTGGATCATTGTCACTTTTTGGTACGGCTGAAAGTTCTGAATGACGCCCTCGGAGACCAGCGCGATGGCCAGTATGAGCGACAAGGGCACGAGGATGTAAACAACCGACCGGACCAGATCAAACCAGTAGTTGCCGATGGTTTCCACTGAACGACGTGTCACTCCGCGAATGAGCGCCACCAGGACCGCCATGCCGGTGGCCGCCGAGACAAAGTTCTGCACGCCCAGCGCTAGCATTTGGACTAGATAGCTCAGTGTTGTTTCGCCGCCGTAGCTCTGCCAATTCGTATTGGTCGCGAAGCTCACCGCAGTATTAAACGCTAAGTCCGGGCCGACGGCGGAGAACTCCTGCGGATTGAGCGGCAAAACGCCCTGCAACCGCAACAACATGTAAACGGCGGCAACGCCAATGCCGTTGAACGCTAAAACCGCGCCAGCATAAGTCCGCCATGACATCTCCTGTTGGGGATTGACGCCGGCCAACCGATAAATCAAGCGCTCTAACCAACCAAGGGCGCGATCCATCCCGCACGGCTCGCTGCGATAAACGCGGGCCATGTACCAGCCCAGCGGCTTGACTGCCGCGATCAGCACAACAAGGTAGATCACAATTTGGATAATTGCATTACTTGTCATGCGAACCACTCGGGTCGGAGGAGCGCAAAGCCCAGATAAACCAACAACAGGGCGGCAATAATCAGGCTGACCATCTCCGCGGCATTCATCGGTTACGCTCCATCAGTCGGTCGCAAAGGGTGACCAGGCCCCACGAGATGACGCCAAAGGCACTGAGTGTTGCGGCGGCGAATAGATCGGACATAGGTTTGACTCGTTGGACTGTGCTCCGACGAGCTAATGCTACCCACACGCCGATCAAGATTGCGTCAAAGTTTTTGGTACGCGCATCAAGAATTCGTAAAGACTGGGGACATCGGCCTCTCCGCACGATTGTGGATGATGTTTCTCAGAGTTGATTCGAAAAGGGTTTTGACGTGAGGAACGGGATTTTGGCGACGGTTGCGCGGTGGATACCGCCGGGAGTTCAGTAATGGACTGCAATGGGCCTGCTCGGATTCGAACCGAGAACCAAGGGATTATGAGTCCCTTAGTGTACGCATTTTCCCGCTGTTTTCTAGGGGTCTTCGGGTAAAATGGACCGTTAGACGGTCGAATTTACCCGAAACTTTACCCGAAACGACAGCGGAGTAGGCATGGGACGCTCCTTCGAAATGCGGTGGGAAGGACATCCAAACTATCGTTGGGTGCGGATGCACAATGGAGTCCGCTTTCGAGTTTCGTGCGATGCGTTGGGCACGCCGAAGACGAAGGAAGATTCCTATCAAGCTGCCAAT
>JANLTA010000001.1:0-1634 GCA_031362705.1 Gemmataceae bacterium
CGCCCGGCGCAACAAACGGGAACGCAACGGCCTCAAGATCACCTCGAGTGATCTCGTAGATTCCGCTGAACAAGTCGGCCGCAGAATTCATTGGATTTTGGCCCGAAGGACGGCCTGGATGCGGCTGTTAAATCCACGTCGAAAGTTAAGCATTCCGTCGCGCTCCCAACCCTCCACCTGAACGTCATCGCCAACGGCGACGCTACCGGATGTCAACGTTCCTTTGATCCGAACAAGAGTTTCCTTGCCTCCCGCATCGCGCAAACGGAAATCTCGAATCGGTACGCTCGGTACGGGACCAATCAGGCGGCGAGTCAACATGAAGCTCACTACTTGGGTTGCGATCGTTCCGATAAACCCGTGAGGCAATATTTTCGACAGCAACCAAGTTAGAACCCATAGGGCTCCTATGCCCATCAGCACAACAAGGCCGAAGTAGTAAATTGCGGCGCCGACAGCGGCAAGTTTCAGAAGCAACATGCCCCAACGCGAGTCCGGCACGCCAAGATGTATGGGCTCAACATGTATGACTTTTCCAGCAATGGAGCGCCAACCGAACGGTTGAAGCGCTGAAATGTTGCCAGGGCCGCTGGCTTGCACCGCTTGAGGGGATGCGCTCGCGGGTATCCCACCATTGGGCGCTATCGTGGCTGGCACTTGACCCGAAATGCCACGCCGCGCAACCGATGGTTGCGCGACAGGCGTAGGTGTGTAGCCCGCGGCCGGTGTCGCGACGCCAGAAAGGCTCGCACCGCAGCCAATGCATGACGTCGAACCCATCGTGTTCACAAGTCCACAGCGCTGACATTTGTATGGGACTCTCACGACGCCTTCTCATTGTTCATGTCGAGGAACATTCACCGGCAATGCTAGTCGCTACTGGTTGCCAGTACGCAAGTTGCTGTCTTCGATTTCTTTTAGCCTCATGCAAGTCGGATCAGCCGCGTTAGCGGGTTTACGACATTCGCGCGAACGGCAAAGTTGCTCGCTGACAATATTGGTACGTGTTGAACAAATCTGGAGCACGGTTCGCGGCTGCGCTTGCGGCGCCAACACCGGTGGCGGTGGCAACTGAGGCGGCGGAATGATTGACCGTTGACGCTCGTCGGCCGCGCGTTGGCTCGCAACGGCCTCAGCTTCGCGCCGTTGGCGCTCTTGATCTACAGCGCGTTGCTGCTCTGCGGCAGCGCGGGCGCGATTGTCACGATCAAGTCTTTCGCGTGCCTGGCGCGCGCGCTCAAGTACCGCGACATCCTGCATTGCAGGTGGCACGGGTGGCGCAGCTATTGCCGCCGACGCGGACGCCGATGGCATTTCCTGTTTGGGCAACTCAGGAACAGACTTCGGTGCAGCAGAAATTTGCGCCGATGCAATAGGTGCAACTGATTCAATCGCTGCAGTCACGGGTGCGGGGCTTGCCGTCCTAGGAGCTGTTGGTAGTGGCATAGCCGCAGCGGTAGGCGCCTTTCGCGACACATCGCGGCCCATCATGTACCAAGCCACCACAGCCACAACTACGACAACCAGCACAAGGCCGATCCAAAGGATCGTGTGCATTAGCGCAGCGGTAGCGGCCGTCTTTACAGCCGACTGCGCAGCCTTCATCGCCGCCGCGGCCACGGCAGGTGGGACCG
>JANLTA010000006.1:0-3759 GCA_031362705.1 Gemmataceae bacterium
ACCCGACGCCGCGTGTGATGGCTGTGTTCGTGCCGGGCCGTGGCGCGGAAGCCGCCGTGTGGTTTCGGTTTTTGCGGCAGCGTGACCCCCAGGAAGCCACGTCAGATCGACTGACACGCGTCATAAGAATGCTCGGCACGACCAATGTTCTGCCAATCTCTCAGGAATTGGCCGCAGAATTCATGACTGCGGTACCAACGGAGTCGCCGGCGGAATCTGTCAAGTGGATGCATGCACTCGCGTACGCGCACAAATGCGCCGGGCAGGACGAATTGGCGCGGGCCATGTATCGTCGTGCCATCGAACGTCTCGACAATGATGCCAATCGCCTCAAACTGGCCGATTTCGAGCGCAGTCGGCATCACTTTGCCGAAGCCGCGGAAGCGTATCAAAGTACGCTTGAAAAAACGCAGAATCGACCGTTAACCATGTATCTCCAGGCCCGTTGTCTCACGGAAGCTGGCCGACCCGACGAGGCCAAAACGGTCGGAGAATTAGCCTTCCGTATCACCGTCGGCCAATTTGCCGAACGAGCCTCGCTGGCGTTGGAGTTGGAACAACTAGGTTTGATTGCGGAGGCCCGCCGTGAGCGTGATTTCGTGTTGCAGGCAGTCGGCTGCCGCGACTATATGGCGTCGCAATTCCTGGAACTTCAGGCTCGCGAGGCGGCGGCACAACACGATTATGCGAAGGCGGCAAATCTCTATGAACAATGCCTGGTCGGCTATCTCCGCTTCGCCGACATTGAGTTGTCGCGGAACCAGTCGCTGGTTCGCAATGCCCGTCTCAATCTGGCGAGGGCCAGTTTGGCGAGCGGCAAGCCGGACGAAGCGATCGCGCATGCCAAGGCTTGCTTGGGAATGCAGCCGAGCGACGTCTCAGTTCCCATTCACCTTGCCGCCGGACTCGCCAAACTTGGTCGTCAAGCTGACGCCGACGAACTTTATCGCCGCGTCGCCGACCTGCATCGGCAACGGCTGAAAGAGTTTCCCGATAGTGCATTCCTGCTGAACAATCTGGCATGGTGTTTAGCAGGTTGCCATCGCGATCTGGATGAGGCATTGCGACACGCGACCCGAGCCACGCAATTGCAGAGCCAACAGCCTGGATATTTCGACACACTCGCCGAAGTCCACCATCAACGCGCGGAGCAGGCGGCCGCACTGGTTGCGATTCGAAAGGCCATCGCGCTCGATCCGACCAACGCATATTACAACAGCCAAGTTCGGCGAATCGAAGCGGGCGATAGAGCAAGCCTACCGGCCGAGCCGAAAGAGTAGTTGCGAACACAGTTGATGTGAATTCAGCAAAAAGGGCCGTTCATACTGACCGGCCCCCGTAAGCATCATTGATGCGCGCAATTGCAATGAAGCAACGGTCGCCAAAACTCATGGCGCTTTCTTGCGCGTGAACTTGAAGGTGGCCCGGTGGCTTTCGTCAGGTTTGCCGTCCTTGCACGAACACCAGTTGGCTTCAAAGTGGTCGGCATCCACAAACGTAATCACGGCCTGGCCCATATGCATGTCGTCCATCTTCATGTTGGTGCCGCTGACCGACTTGAATGACAGTTTCTTGCCATCAGAAGCATCAGCGGCTTTCAATCGTGGTTGATTGCCCATGAGGCAATAGTGCGTGAGAATGAGATCCTTACCGTCCATGTGATAAATCGTGATCATTTCTTGTTCGGTGCCAGGGAACAGAGTTTCATGGACGATGCTGCCGCCTGCCGACACGCGGAATACGGTGGTTGCCTTGCCGTGCGGGCCATCGCCAGTCCATTCGCCGGCCAGTTTTTTCAACGATTCCAGGCCGGGCGACGTTGCTGGCCCTTTCTTCATCGCTTTCTCGCCCTCAGGCTGTGCCAAGACGCCGAGGCCGACAATGGCTGCGACCAGTAGTGCCAAACTCGATTTCGTCATTGTGCTACTCCAGGGAGTTCAAGAATGGTCTGGGAAACGAACATCATTCTACACGACAAACCAGCTATGTCACGGTTGTGCCACGAACTGCGATGCTCGCCGGTTCGTTTAGGCTGACATATGCTTTCGATGTTCAGTAATGTCTGAATGATGATGTCAAGGGTACGTAATGAAGCGAATGATGTCGCTGGTGTTTTTCGCCGTGTTTCTGTTGCCAACCCCGTTGTTTGCCTGGAACAAGGGCGGGCACATGGTGTCGGCGGCGGTGGCTTTTCATGCGCTGAAACATGACTCGCCTGCCTGTGCCGCCAAAGTCGTGACGATTCTCAAGGAGCATCCGCAATACGAATCGACGTGGCTGCCGCGCATCAATGCCATGCCGAACGCAACCGACGAAGAAAAGGAAATGATGCTGTTCATGCAAGCAGCGCGGTGGCCGGACGACGCTCGTGGCAACGAAGAGTATCATCATTCGCATTGGCATTACATCAATCTACCATACAAGCCCGAGGGCCAACCCGACTCCGTGCATCCCATTCCGGCCGATGCGGATAACATTCTCCGGGCGTACGAACTAAATCTAGGCAAAGTGAAGGACCGCAATGAGGACGCGGAGGAACGTGCCGTCGCCATGTGCTGGGTGTTTCACTTGATCGGCGATGTGCATCAGCCGTTGCATGTATCGCAGCTATATACCACACAGTTTCCCAAAGGTGACAAGGGCGGCAACAAATTCCTGATTCGTGCCAAGCCCGGTGCCTCTTCGATCACGCTGCACCAATACTGGGATGATCTCGTCATTGGCAGCGATCGCTTTCAATCAGTCCGAAATAAGGCGATCGAACTGCGCAACCGTACGGACTTCGCCAGGAACAAGCTGCACGAGTTGAATGAAGAACATTTTGAGAAGTGGGCCACGGCCGAGAGTTTCAGATTGGTCAAGGATGTCGTTTACCGGAATGGCAAGTTGCAGGGCGGAAGCGAACTCGCTGACGCCGTGGTGCTCCCAGAAGACTATTCACACATCGCCAAGCCCGCAGCTGAGCGCCGCATCGTCTTGGCCGGGTATCGGATTGCCAATGTCATCAAGAAAGCGCTGGAGTAGATCACATGAGCAAAGCAAAAGTCGGTTCAATCAGCAGTTGGATTGACCTCACGGTTCCGGACGCGACCAAAGTGCGTGACTTTTACGCATCGGTGGTTGGTTGGACGACTTCCGATGTACCGATGGGAGCGTACAGCGACTATTGCATGCATCCCGAAGATGGTGACCCCGTCGCTGGCGTGTGCCATGCCAGCGGTCCCAATGCCGGTTTGCCGCCGGCCTGGCTCATCTACATCACAGTTGCTGATCTTTCAGCCAGCATGGATAAATGTCGGGAACTCGGTGGTGATGTGTTGACGCCGGTACGCGATATGGGAAGTTACGGCAAGATGGCCGTCATCCGCGACCCGGCCGGGGCGGTGTGTGCACTGGTGCAAGCTCCCGAGTAGTTGAAAAACTCTCGACCACATTGCAGGGTACCATGGATAAGACGCCATGATGGAGCCGACGATGCGCTGTGCGATTGCATTAACACTTACCTTGGTCTATTCAAGCTTCGCAATTGGCGATGACGCTGAGCGCGGCATCGGCAAGACGTTTCCTGACGCCCCATTATCATCGCTTGATGGCAACAGCACGAAGCTAACCACCGTCAAAGGCGCGAAGGCGACGGTCGTCGTGTTTTACTCCTTTGAATGCCCCGTCGCGACGAGCTATGCACCAGTATTGATCGAACTGGCGAAGGCCACCAAGGACCGAGGCGTTGCGATGCTCGTAGTCTGCCCGACTCAGGAA
>JANLTA010000035.1:0-18671 GCA_031362705.1 Gemmataceae bacterium
TGTGCGGGCGGCCAAGGTGTTCGTCCGCAAAGTCGATGCTCCAAACCTCGAT
The DNA here is from genome assembly GCA_031362705.1 of Gemmataceae bacterium. Classification (GTDB taxonomy): domain Bacteria; phylum Planctomycetota; class Planctomycetia; order Gemmatales; family Gemmataceae; genus JAIBBI01. Next base: position 53 of record JANLTA010000035.1, read on the forward strand.
AAGATCAACCTCGAAGACTTTCCGAAATAACACGAGAGGTACGCCATGCTTTTGCTCGCCGATTGGATCAATGACTTACTGAGCGATAAATGGACGCTCGCCGGCGCGGCTTTTCTTGTCGTCGTCGGCCTGATCTTCCTGATGGTGTTCTTCAGCTTCTTCCGACTGTGGTTGCAGAGCAAGCTCACCAATGCCAAGATCGGCATCCTCGACCTTGTTGGCATGAAGTTTCGCCAGGTGGACTATGGCATGATCGTGCGGCAGAAGATCGCACTGGTGCAGTCCGGCGTGCAAATCTCGACGCAGGACCTGGAGTCGCATTATCTTTCGCGCGGCAATGTACCCAAGACATCGACAGCCGTGATCGCCGCTCACAAGGCTGGAATGGACCTTCCGTGGAAGACGGCCGCCGCGATTGATCTCGCCGGCCGCGATGTGCTGGATGCGGTCAAGACCAGCGTGAATCCCAAGGTCATTGATTGCCCCGACCCGACGAAGGGCCGGCAGTTCCTCGATGCCGTTTGCCGCAACGGTATTCAGCTTCGTGCCAAGGCTCGTGTGACCGTGCGGACCAAGCTCGACCGGCTCGTCGGCGGTGCCACGGAGGAAACGATCATCGCTCGCGTCGGTGAAGGTATCGTCAAAGCCATCGGTTCGGCACACGATCACAAAGAAGTGCTTGCTAACCCGAGCACCATTACGCAAACCGTCTTGCACAGTTCGCTCGACTCGCAGACGGCTTTCGAGATTGTCTCGGTAGACATGGCCGACATCGAAGTCGGCGAGAACATCGGCGCAAAACTGCAAGCCGACCAAGCCGCTGCCGATTTGCGCGTGGCCCAGGCCGAAGCTGAAAAACGCCGGGCGATGGCCGTGGCCCTCGAACAGGAAATGCAAGCACGCGTGCAGGAGAACCGGGCCAAAGTCGTGCTGGCCGAAGCCGAGGTGCCGATGGCGATTTCGGAAGCATTCCGCAGTGGTCGGCTCGGCGTCATGGATTACTACAACCTCAAGAACTTGCAATCGGATACGGACATGCGCAGCGCCGTCGCCCTCGGCAGCCGCCCCGACCGCGCGGATCGACCGGTAGGCGGCTAACAGGTAAGAAGCGTTTCGAAGAACCGTGGGGAACGGATCATGGGTCGCCTTGAGTGGATCGTGCCGTTTGTCGTAATGGGCGTGTACGTCCTGGGCGCGATCTTGAAAGCCAAGGATCAGGCCAACCCGCAGCCGCAACAACCCGTGCGTCGTAATCCCGGCCAGGAACTCGATCGCTTCCTGCAGGAAATTGATCGCCTGCGTCAGCAACAGGAAAGCCGGCCGCCGACTGCGCAAAGCAACACGCAAGACGAAGAAGACGATGACGAGATGCCCACGGCTCAACGACCAGTGGTCGTCGTGCGCGAAGTTCGGCCATCGCCCATGCTGCCGCGGCAAATCATCATGCGGGCGACACCGGCTCCGGTACCGGCACTACCGCCTAAGATTCCCGAGCCGCCTGCCCGCTCCGTGCATGCGGAATTGATGGCGATGTCACCGATTGTAACTCCCATTCGCACGTTGCATCCGAACCCAGCCGTCATGGCGCTTCAATTGTTGCGCAGTCGCCAAAACGTCGCCACGGCGTTTGTATTGAACGAGGTATTGGGGCCGCCGAAGTGCAAGCGGTAGGTCACATCATTTCAAAACGCATGTTGCACACCGAACCAGACTTGCACGGGTGATGCTTCGTTAAGTGTTTTGGCGATGTCCAAGCGTAATGCGAATCGTTCGAGGAAGCTGAACACAGCGACGTCATAGCGCAGGCCGCAGCCGATGGCGTGGGCGACTGGACCGATTTGTCGGCCGTCGGCGTACACGGAGCCGACATCGTAAAACGCGGCGACCGAGATGCCACGTAAGCCGGCGAGGTGATCGCACAAATCCCACTCGACGTTGCGGACAATGGGAACGCGCCATTCGAGGTTGAACACCCAGAAGGCGTTGCCTTGGCGTTCGGCCAGGTCGAAACCGCGGAAGAGGGTGCTGCCTCCGAGCGCGTAGTACAGGCCATCATTCGGCCAGCCGGCGGCACCGGCGACGCGCATGGCAACGTGCGTGTGCGACAACCATCCCAGCGAACTCGGCGGCGTTTTCACGTATGTGACTTGACCATCGACACGCATGGTCGCCTGTTCGCGGTCCAGTCGCACCGAGCCGCCTGCTACTGTTACATTCGTACTGAAGCCGCCTTCAGGATCCCAGTATGGCGTCAGCAAATCGAGGCCGTAGTGCAGGCCGGCTAACGATGTATGCTCCGGACGAAATGAATCGGACGGTTGGAAGCGGGCGAACGGCAGGGCATTGTCGAAGAAGGTGCCAAACACTTCCGCGTAATGAAGCGGCGAGAGATACGTCGATGATGTTTCCGCAAACGTGTAGCGGCTGTAGATTACAGCGCGGGTGGCATCGTTGGGACCATCGACACCGAACGGCGCGACGACACGTTTCTCCAAATGAAAGCCCAGTGCCGTCTTGGCCAATGGGAAGTGCTTCCATTCGCCATCGACGCCGACAACCAGGTCGCGGAAGTCGGTGCGATAGGCGAAGTAGCCGCCGCCGGTAAAGTTTTCCGGCCGCACGACGCCGACGCGCACGCCGCCCAACACGGAGCGGGCGTACCACGGTTCGCGCGAGGCGGCCGCATACAGCCACGGCCCGGCTTGCACTGTCCAGCGATCAAAATCATTGACGATGCCCGCGTCGTCGAGTTGCGTGTACAGCGGCGTGAAACGCCAGTGAATTGGCGTATGCCAATGGTTGTTGGCGGGATTAGCGTCGGGCAACACATTATCCGGGTCCACGCTGATGTCCTGCGGCGTTTGCGGCAAGTCCAACTTCACATGCACGATGTGATCGCCAGTTGATTCGACTTCGGCTGGAGGGTCAGTAAGTTTCAGCGACGCGCCGCCCGGCACAATGGGTATGCGCAACGCATAGCCATCGGCACCAGCATAACGCACACCTAACACGGTCGGCTCGTCGATCTGCTTGGTTTGTCGCAGGTTGAGTTCGACATGCGCGCCGCCATCCGCATTTTTTGTCACCTTCACATCGGTGAGTTTCCAATCAACGACGCCGGGGCCGTTGACCCATTGGCGGAAAAAGTCGTCCCACCTGCGGCCGGTGTACTCCTCTAACTCACGCTGCAAGTCGGCCGCGCGAAGGATACCAAACGAGTATTTGCGCACGAGTTGCCGGGTGAAGTCCATGAAGACGGCTTCGCCGAGCCGGTCTTCCATCATGCCCCACAGCCGGCTGCCGCGGTCGTACGCTCCGGAAAACAAGTCGAAAATGTGGCGGTACTGGTCGATGGGCTGCACGGCCGGGCTGGATTCGTTGCGCAGCACCGCGCCGTACCAACCGGCGTTGCGGTAACTCTCGCGGTTGATGTTGGGCAGCCAGCCGAAGCCGTTGGGATACGACAGCATCTTGTTGTTGCGGCCGCGCTTCTTATCAATGAGGCGGTGCGAGAAATAGGTGGCCGGGCCTTCGTCCATGAAAGTCTCAGCGTAACCATTTGTACCAACGAGGTTGTACCACCACTGATGGCAGATTTCATGCGACAAGAGGTAATCGACATAACCATCGGCGAGGTGTGGCATCTGAAAGATGCGATGGTCGAGCAGCACCAGGCCGGCGCACTCGTTGCCGTTCCAGGGGAAGTAAGACTCGGCCACGGTGAACTGCGGAAACGGATACGGCCCGAACCACTGCGAATAAGTGTTGATCGCGGTCACCGCGATTTTCAATGACTCTTGAGCGTAATGGGCATGTTCCGGAAGCGCCAGCACTCGGATGTTGACGCCGTTGGCGACGTCCTTCCATTCCTGAAACTTGTGGCTGGCGACGAGACAGAAGTCGCGCATTGCCGTCGGCGCAAGGACGATGTCCTTCCATCCGTCTGGGCGAGCGATGGTCTCCAGTTCCTGAGCGCCGGCGGCAAGCACCTGGTCTTTGGGCAGCGTCACGGTCGCCGAATAGATCCCGGCCTCGTGATAAAACGGCTGATGCCACGGGATGTACGGCGTGGGGTGCCAGCCGGTGTCGTCGTAGACGGCCAACTGCGGGAACCAGTTGCAGAGGTAACAGGTGTCCGCCCACCAACCCCATCGGCCCTGCTTGTTGGGGAGCTTCAGCTCGTACTCCAATTCCACCGTGACGGATTGTCCCTGCGGCACCGGCGCTGGCAACGCCACGGTCACGGCCGTGGTCAGATTCGCGTGTTGCACGAATGCCAGGTCGCGGTCGGCCATGCGGACGCGGCCCAGTTTTCCGCTCGGCTCGGAGATCAGCGCAATTGATGGCGGTTGCCGTAGTAGCTCCACCGTCTTGGCAAGCACCGCCAGGTCCTTGCGCTCCATGGAGTACAACGGGCAGATGGTGAAGACGAGTTCGTCGGCGGGGCGTGCGTGGCGATTGGTCCATGTCACCCGTTCACGCAACTGCACGATCTTTTGCGTGGTGTCGAAGCGGATGGCCATGTCGTACTTGGGTAGATGAGCCGGCGGCGCATCCGCGCGCGACGGTGCTGCCAACAGCAGCAATGTCAACGCAACCAGCGCGCGGCATCTCCCTCTCATGGCGGCAAGGCATAACGGCAGATTGTGGAACTGTCGAGGCCGAAGTGAATTACGCGGGCTTGTCGGCTTGGCACGGAAGTTGTTTCAGCGTCGGACATTGTGGCGACAAAACGACTTCGTCGATCAACAGGATGGGAAAGCCGTCGCGAATGGGAAAATGCACCGGGCAGCGCTCGCACACTAGCCTTGTTTCATCGGGCTGAGTCAGCACCGACTCGCGCCTTGGGTCGATTGGGCAGCGGAGAATTGCCAGGAACTGCGGATCGAGCATCGTTTCAGCCTTGCACCTGCGCCATCAAATAGCCCCGCAGTTCGTTGTAGAGACTTTGGGCGCGTTTGTGCCAGAGCGGGTTGGCGGGCAACGGCCCACGCAAAGCGCGGAACACGGCGGTGATGTCGAGATTATTTCCGGGCTTCTTGGTCATGTGCAAGTCCACGGCCATTGGTTCGAGACCGGTCGCACCGCCGAATAGGCCGTTGAGCCAACCTGTCTTGCGCTCTTCGCCGATTTGCACACGGATCAACCCCGGATCGCTGCCGACGAGTTTCGCGCCGAGATCATTGAGGAAGCCGCGGATTTTCATGACGGCGATGGCTTCAGGCATCCACGCTTCAAAGGTATGTACGATGCGGTCGCCGCTGCTTGTTGTCGGCACGCTGGTTTGCGACACGTCGATCGTCGCACTGCTCGTCTGCGGTTGAAAGTCATCCGAGTCGAGCGCCTTCGTACTACCCAGCGCCTGCATGTATCTGATGGCCACGTCGAATGCAGTTTGCGGCCGTTCATTAGGGTACTTTTCCAGACAGTGCCGCACGACGGCTTCAATCGCCGGCGGCACATCTTTGACCCCATGGGATGCAAACTTGGGTGGTTCACGATGGACATGCGATTTCAACAACGCCCGCAGATCCTGCTCGTCGAATGGCAACTTGCCGGTCAGCGCTTCGTAAAGCGTGATGCCGAGGGAATAGATGTCGGCGCGGGCATCCGTCTCGTCGCCGCGAATCTGTTCAGGCGGCAAATACGCCGGCGAGCCGACGGCATAGGTGTTGCCCGTGCCCTGAAGCTTGTCGAGCGAAATGTGCGGCTGATCGGCGATAGCAGCCAAACCCAGATCCATCACCTTGATGGTCTCGTTTGCCGTGTTCGGCGAGATCACCTTTAAGTTGGATGGCTTCAAGTCGCGATGGATAATCCCGGCCGTATGAGCGGCATGGAGCGCTTGACACAACGGCACCACGAGCCGGCCCATGCGTTCAGCGTCGATGCGGCCGCCGTTGCGGAGTAACGTGTCCATCTCGGTGCCGGGCACGTACTCCATAACGATGCACGGCCCGGCTGGGTCATCAAAACTGGCATCGAGAAGTTGCACGGCATGAGGATGGCGGAAACGGGCCATCGTTTGCATTTCGCGTGCGAAGAACTCATGATAGCGTGGTTGGCCCGCCGCCTTAACGCCCATGAATTTGACTACGACGTCCGTGCCGCTGCCGATCGGCTGAGCGAGGTAAACCTCGCCCATGCTGCCGCGGCCCAAGAAGCGGCCCACGCGATACTTGTTCAAAACCACCCGGCCCTGCATAGGGCAAGCATAGCCCCCCTCCCCCCCGGCGTGCAACTACGGACAATGGCCTCATGCCTCACCACGTACCGATCATGCCGTCCGAAGTGCTGGACCTACTGAATCCGCAGCCGGGACAGGTGATTATTGACTGTACTTTGGGAGCCGGGGGCCATTCCCGCCTGCTCGCCGCCGCCGTCGGCCCCACGGGCCGGGTGATCGCGTTGGACCACGATCCGGCCATGATTATGCTGGCCAAGAGCCACTTGAACAACCTGCCCGTGACGACATTCCACGCTGGCTTCGATCAACTGCGTGATGTTCTCGATTCACTGCACCTTACCCAGGTTGACGCCGTTTTCGCCGATCTCGGCATCTGCTCGGATCAACTGGATGACCCCACCCGCGGATTCACCTTCCAGGCTGACGGGCCATTGGATATGAGGCTCGATCCGACGCGCGGAGTGCCGGCCTCGCGCCTGTTGGCGACGCTGCCCGAGCGGGAAATCGCCGACCTGATTTATCAGTACGGCGAAGAGCGGCATTCGCGACGGATCGCGTGGCGCATTGTTGAAGCGCGAAAAGAGTCGCAGGTGGTTACGACTCACCAACTGGCGGAACTCGTTCGCAAGTGCGTGCCGCGCGGTAAGGATCGGATCGATCCCGCGACGCGGACATTCCAGGCGCTGCGGATTGCAGTGAACGAGGAGATGGCGGCTCTCGAAGAGTTATTGCGGCAATTGCCGTGGGCCGTGAAGCCTGGTGGTCGTGCAGCGATCATGAGCTTTCACTCGTTGGAAGATCGCCGGGTGAAGGTGGCCTTCCGCGACAAGGAACATTGGGAACCGCTGACGAAGAAGCCGACGACGGCCAGTGAACAGGAAGTGCAACTCAACCCACGGTCGCGCAGCGCCAAGCTGCGAGCGGCAGTGCGAGTGGCAGGAGGCGAACAATGACACGCGAATCCAAAGTCGGCCTGGTGGTCGCCGGGTCGTTTCTGTGCATCGTCGGCGGATACTTGGGACTGCGCATGCGGTCGGCGTCCACTGAAACGCCAAACGAAGCGACAACGGAATTCGCGACAACGGAAGCACAGCCAACCGAATCGCTACCATTGCCGTCCGCAAAACTTGAAACCGTGCAGGCTCCGCAATTCCAACCGCCACCGGTTGCCGTGGCCGTGCCCGTTGACGCAAAAACTTCTGACCCTGTTAATGTGCCGCCTCCCGTGCCGTCGGCATTTGATTTTCCGGGACTACCGGCTTCGGAGCCAGCGAAGGTCGCGGAACAGCCGAAAGTCGAGGTGGTCAAAACAATCGACCCGATGCCGATCGTGCAGGAAATCAAGCCGCAGGATCCACCGAAAGACCCACCAAAGACTGCCGATGCGCCTGTCGAGTTCAAACCTGCTGAGGTGAAGCAGGAAGCGCCCAAGGCAATCGACCCGCCGCCGGTGCCATTCGTTCACGTCGATGTCGCACCGGTTGTCAAAGACGTGTCGAAGGAAGAACCCAAGCCAATCGTCGTGCCCAAAGAAGAACCCAGGATGATCATGCCGCCCGCCGGATCGGCATCGCTCATTAACGATCCGGTGCCGCCGCATCCGTTGCAGAATCTACAACCGACTTCCGGTACCAAGGCGCCCGCGCCCAAGATGCCCGTCAGCGACAGCTACCTGGAAGAGGAATATCGCCTGCAAGCCGGCGATACGTTTGCCAGTGTGAGTAAGCGCTTCTACATGGCCGACAAGTACGCGATGAGCTTGCAGCAATACAACCGCGACTATCCCATTGGCTCGCCGAACTTGAAGCAAGACCCGCCGCGGTTGGCGGCCGGGACTGTCGTGTGGATTCCGCCGCTGCGTGTACTCGAGAAGCGCTACCCGACGTTGATCGCTGACTTCAAGCCGTTGAACACGGCTGCCGCCCCGCCGGCTACCGCCGCCTCGCCGAGTTGGACGCCCTCGCCGGCCCGGCAAGTCGCGGCCACCACCAAAATGTACCGCGTGCAAGACGGCGGCGAGACGATGATCGATATCGCGCGGAAGAAGCTCAACAACCCGCAAGCTTGGAACACGATTTATCAGATGAATACATCGCTGAACGCCAACGCCAACGCGCCGATTCCGGCGGGGACAATACTGCGAATACCTGGTGATGCGCGGGATTGAGATGGACGATTATGATTGACGCGCTAAGCCGCAAGCGGCTTGTCGTACTGCATTAATCAACAATTCGACTTGCTCCGCAAATATTGAGCGCAGATCCAACAACACTTGCCCGCCCTGTACTCTCGACAACACCGGCGGGTTACCAATGCGCAACGCCCGTGCCAACGCGTCGGCACCCTCGTTGGGACTCAGAGCCACAACTACCGTTGGATAAGCCTGATCAGGCAATGATCCGCCGCCGACAAAGGTGACGTCGTCACGTGCTTCGGCCGGTATGGTGGCACGCACTGCCTCGACAATTTGATTGGCGCGCTGACGCAACTCATCCATCGACAAGTTCAATTGCCGCAACACCGGTATCTCGGTCAGCGCTTTCTCAGGGCGCAGATAAAGTCTCAGCGTGGCTTCCAAGGCCGCCAGCGTCATCTTGTCGAGGCGAAACGCCCGCATCAGCGGATCGCGCTCAATCGTCTCGATGAGGTCCTTGCGCCCGGCAATGATCCCCGCTTGAGGACCACCCAGCAACTTATCGCCGCTGAACAACACCAGGTCAGCCCCCGCGCGAATGCTATCGGCAGCAAGTGGTTCACCCGGCAATCCAAACCGCGCGTAGTCAATTAACGCTCCTGACCCAATATCATCCACAAACAGCACCTGCCGCTTGCGGCTTAGCGCATGAATCTCCTCCGACGGTGGTGACGAAGTAAATCCGCGCACCCGATAATTACTCTGATGCACGCGCAAGATCATCGCCGTGTTGGCCGTGATCGCGCGTTCATAGTCTTCAATGCGCGTGATGTTGGTCGTGCCGACTTCTCGCAAAATGGCCCCGCTTGTCGCCATGATGTCGGGGATGCGGAAGCTGCCGCCGATTTCGACAAGTTGACCGCGTGAGACAATCACCTCGCGGCCCATCGCCAACGCCCGAAGTACCAGCACCGTGGCGGCCGCGCAATTGTTCACGGCCGTCGCCGATTCGCTGCCCAGCAAACGGCACAGCCATTCGCGGACAGCATGTTGACGCTGTGAGCGCTTGCCGGTCGCCAAGTCCAATTCGAGGTTGAAGTAACCCGTTGCCGCCTCGGCAGCCGCCCTTGCGGCCACCTCAGCCAGCGGTGCGCGCCCAAGATTGGTGTGCAACAACACGCCGGTGGCGTTAATCACTGTCCGCAGTTTCGAAGATTCCTGCTGTTGAATTCGTATGGCAACGTTTTGTGTTAATTGGTCCGCGTCAAAGGCGTCGCCATTGAGTATTAGTTCGCGCTGAAAGTCCAACGTTGCGCGAACGGCGTCGGCCACAACCTCGTGGCCATGTATCGCAATCAGCGCGACGATGCTCGGTTCCAGCAGCACCTGGCTCACGGCCGGCAGTTGGCGTAACAACTGGTTCGACATGTCAGCAGTTTATCGCCCACCGCCGCTAGCGGCTTAGCGCGTCATCACACTTATCCAAAAAAAAGGGGGCGCATCCGCGCCCCCTCGTTGATCCAATCAAAATCCGCTCACTATTTCTTGCGGCGACGCAGCTTCCAAGCCGCGAACCCGAGCGGGGCCAACAACATCGAGGACGGTTCCGGCACTGGAACCACCGACAGGCTGAAATCGTCGTAGTAAACGAAGTCTTGGAGGTTATTGGGGTTGTTGAACTGCATCCAGAAATTAATGCCGCCAAAGCTCACGGGAGCGGTCGCGTCCCACACGCCAGCGGCCACAGGAGACCCGTTATAGCTGTAACTGAAAGTGTTCGCATTCAGATTGACTACGAGATTATGTGCTGCCCAAGCTCCGAACACCTGCGGCGCTGACCCAACAATCATTGCACCTTGAACGGCCAATACGGTCGTGCCGCCGGCCAAGGCACCGGTACCATCGGCGACAGTACGGATATCCAAACCGGTTGCGAATGTTGTCGGCATTGCGCCAGTCGAGATGTAATTGAACGCGATGGTATCGACTGTCGGTTCGACAAACTGCCGGTACGAAAAGGTGACCGTACCGGAGGTAATCAAGCCACCAAAGTTACGGAAAATGTCCGAACCGTAGCCCTGATTTGCGCCGCCGGTCCCTTCTTGCAGGCGCATGGAATTTGGACCGCTGAAGGCTTGCGTCGAAGAAACTGTGATTGGTTGGGTGCCGCCGAAATCACTCCAGCCGCCCTGCGGAGGCAACACACTGCCAGTCACATAGGAATCAAAATTGTCCGTGAAAACTTGCGCCGACGCCGAAGCGGGGACACAGAGGAAAATCCCTGCGACAATCGCGCAGGTCACCAAAAAACGCTTCATGAGTCAGCTCCCGTTGCGAGACCTAGGTGTTCTGCCATTAACAGGCAGCATCCGCAGTTGTTGGTTCTGCTTGGATCAGCGTTAAAACTAACAAGACCGGATTGTCGAGTCAAATGGGAACTACCGCATATGCCACTGTTTTAGTCGGGCCGACCATATGTTTGTGCCGTGTGCGCGAATTGTAACGATTGTAGTGGGCAACACGAAGGTTGTTCGAACTGAGGTTACTTCCATTGCTCAAAATACTGGTTCAGAATCGGAAACTCGTCAATTTGTGCTTCCAAGGACTCACGAGCTAGTGCTACGAGCTTCTGTTCCTCATCCACGTCGATCTCTCCCGTCAGCACGCGTGTCCGTAGGAAGATGAAATAAGTGTCCAGCGTGTCGCACAAACAGTATTGGTTGATGCCCTTTAGGTCGCCCTGCCGATGCATGTCGAGGACTTGATCGCCCTTCACGTCCATTTTGCCGGGCAGTCCGATCATCTTGGCGAGCAGGTTCAGGCCGCCGACAAGCCGGCAGGCACCGTAGTTGGTAAAGAACTCCTGCAAATCCAGACCGCCGTTGTAGCGGTTGCGGCTCTTGCGGATGTGCTCGCCAATGTTGATTCCGTGGCGAAAGGCCGCCAACTCCATGAGAGGCACGTCGAAACCCCGGCCATTGAACGTTACGAGCTTGGCTTTGTAGAAGTCCAGACCCCACCAGAACTTCTTGACCACTTCACCCGGTCGAAAATGCGGCGCATCCAGGCACGACACCTTCTGCAACCGAAAGTCGGCCGCGACACGGAGCGCGCAGACAGCGACTGGAATCTGAAACGTCACCGGGATAAAGTCTGACCCCGTCGGTGAAGCGGCCCGCGCTTCGGCCCGTGCCCGTTCAATCGCTTCGTCAGGGGTGAGTTTGTCACCGGGGTATTTCACACGAGCGATAAGATCGCCGTCCGGCACGCTTTCGGAGTCAATGACAAGAAATGCCGTGCGGATGCTGGGATCGCTCGTGGCTCGTGCCGGGCCGGGACTGGTCGAAGTCATTGGCGAATCTCCGTTTGCGCTCAGACTATCAATTGGTCGGAAAGGCGGCGACGCTCCTAACCAATCTGGCCCAAAATCGTCGCCGCATGGTATCCTGTCGGGCATGGTGGATGCAAAAGAATCGAAGCGAGCGCTGTTGATTGTCTTTCTCGTCGTCGTAATCGATTTGTTCGGTTTCGGAATCGTGCTGCCGTTGTTGCCTCGTTACACGGAGCTGTACACCAACGGCATGAGCGAGCTATCGCGCGGGTTGATCATCGGCTCGCTGATGTCCAGCTTCTCAGCGATGCAATTTCTGTTCGCTCCGTTGTGGGGCCGGGTGTCGGATCGCATTGGCCGGCGACCCGTATTACTGCTTGGCTTACTCGGCTCAGTGATCTTTTATGGCCTGTTCGGTTACGCCTCGACATTTGGCAAAGACCAGGCAACGCTGGGTTTGGCACTGATGTACGTCTCACGGATGGGGGCTGGCCTGGCGGGAGCGACGATCTCGACGGCGGCCGCGGTCGTCGCGGACAACACGACAAAGGAAAACCGTGCCAAAGGCATGGCGCTCATCGGTGCGGCTTTCGGCCTGGGCTTCACCATTGGGCCGTTGTTGGCATTTGCCGGCGCCAAGCTATTTCCGGATGCGCGAAGTGGACCGGGCTACCTGGCGGCCACACTGTCACTTCTGGCTTTGATTCTCGCCTGGCGTTTGATGCCGGAAACGAACCGTGGCACGGCCGAGGCAAGGTCGCGCGATCTCTGGCGCTTTCACGGCTTGCTCGCCGTAGTGCGCGAGTCTGATGTGGGACTTCTCATCGTGAGCTTCTTCATGGCCGTGTTCGCGTTTGCCAACTTCGAGGGAACGCTGTCGCTGCTCACGAAGTCATCGTTCGATTATTCCGACGATGCTAACTACCTGATCTTTGCCTTCGTGGGTGCATCACTGATGATAGCCCAAGGTGTAATCTATCGCCGACTTGTGGGACGGTTCAGCGAATGGGTGCTGGCGCGTGCCGGCTTGCTGATGATGCTCGTGGGCTTAGCCAGCCTGGCAGCCGTCGCCGCGTTCGCATCGCCGGAAGCCGACCCCAAAGCCACGTTAACATGGTTACTTGTGACGCTCTTCGTCGCCGTCTCGGGATTTGCCTTCCTTAACCCATCGCTCAACGCATTGATCTCGCGCCGTTCCGATCCGACGCGCCAAGGCGAAGTCCTCGGCATCAATCAATCCGCCTCCGCGCTGGCACGTATCCTCGGTCCAGCCGTGGGCAATGTGCTGTTTCGTCAAACCGCCCGGCATGAGTTGCCGTACCTGGTCGCGGCGGCGATGCTGCTGTTGGTGTTGGGGTTATCGACGCGGTTGCGCTCGGTGCAAGCTGTATAATGATTTTGGAGGTGTGTCATGGGAAGAGTGACGGTTGCGGCACGAATCGAGAACTTGACCGATTTGCTGAACTCAACGAACGGCCAATTGCCCGCCGATCAGGTGCGGCGTGTCGAAGTCACGGATGCGTTGGTTGACACAGGTGCCTCAGGATTGTTAATGCCGCGTCGATTGATTCAGCAACTTGGTTTGACACAATTTCGCACGCAACGCGCCCGAGGTATCGGCGGCACGATTGAAATGCCGGTCTTCAACGTTGCGCGATTGACAATTCAAGGACGGGAGTGTTCGATGGATGTCGGAGAAATCGATGATTCGTTTCCGGTGATCATCGGCCAAATACCGCTCGAAGCGCTTGATTGGGTCGTTGATTTGAAGAACCAGCGACTCATTGGCAACCCGGCACATGGCGGCGAACACATTTTAGAAGTGTAGTGAACGAATCTGCGCGAAAGGACTCGCACTAGTGTCGGGATCTCTCCACAATTTGAATCCCCGTCGCATCGCGCTCATCAAACCCAGTGCGCTGGGCGATGTTGTACATGCGCTACCGGTATTGTCGGCGTTGCGCGGGCGTTGGCCGACCGCACATATCACCTGGGTCATCAACCGAGCCTATGAGCCGCTAGTGGCGGGGCATCCGGATTTGGATGCGACTTTGGCGTTTGACCGTGGCGCGATGAAGCGTGGCCCCGTGACTGCGGCGCTGACAGCGCTGCGCTTCATGCGGCAACTGCGACAGCGACGATTTGATCTCGTGATTGATCTGCAGGGATTATTGCGTACAGGTCTGATGTCATGGGCAACCGGGGCGGCCCGCCGAGTGGGATTCGCCACTGCCCGCGAAGGCGCGACGCGATTTTACACGGACTGTGTTGAGGTGCCGGACGCCGAGGAGATTCATGCGGTCGATCGGTATTGGCGCGTTGTGGAGGCGCTGGGGGCCGGGGGTGTTGAGAAGAAATTCATAGTTCCATTGGATCGACGCGCTAAGCCGCAAGCGGCGGAACGACCGGTCGTGGTCATGGCGATGGGCGCCCGGTGGATGACCAAGCGTTGGCCCGTCGAGAACTTTGTCGCCGTCGCGCGACATTCGTTATCACGGCATGGTGGTACGGTCGTGTTTGTGGGTGGAAATGAAGATCGAGAGTTGTCTAAAGTGACGGCCCGCCATCTGCCTGCCGTCGATTTATGTGGGCGGACAACGATTCCTGAGTTGGCGGCGGTGCTGGCGTCGGCTGATGTCGTGGTGGCCAACGACACGGGGCCGTTGCATCTCGCGGCGGCGCTGGGCCGGCCGGTTGTCGCCCCGTATACCTGTACTCTGGTTCGCAAGCACGGGCCGTATGGGCAGTTTCACCGCACGGCGGCTGCCAACATTGCGTGTCACGGCAGTTACCTGCGAACGTGCGACCATATGAGCTGTATGCCGACGCTGCCGCCCGAACGCATCATTCCAATTCTCGATGAGATCCTTTCGACATGGCAAGCACGTCGCAGCGCCTGATCCTTGCCAGCGGCTCACCGGCACGGCGTGAATTGATGGCGCGCTTAGGCGTGCCATTTGAGGTGATGCCAGCCGATGTTGAGGAGCCATTGCAAGCTGGCACTGGCGATGCACGAAGCTACGTTGCCACCATCGCGTGGATGAAGGCCGCCGCCGTCGCGCCGAAAATTGATCGCGGTATTGTCATCGCGGCCGACACGGTGGGATGGCTCGATGGCAAACCCGTCCTCAAGCCCGCCGATGAAGCCGACGCCCGGCGTATTCTCACGTCATTGTCCGGGCGCGATCACGAACTGTGGACAGGCATGGTAATGTGGCGACGACCCGATGATGTGCAAATCGTCTGGCAAGAGATGAGCCGCGTGACCATGAAGCCACTGAGCCATTGGAACATCGACGAATATCTGCAAACACGGCAATGGGTCGGCTGCAGCGGAGCCTATGCGATTCGCGAAGATGGCGACCCGTTGCTCACCGTCGTCGGCAGTATCACAAACGTGATCGGCTTACCAATGGAGTCGCTGACGGAACGATTACGTCAGTTCTGATAACCGACCGGCGATGGCCCATTTGGCCTGACGGCGGCAGCTTGCGAGACGGGTGCGAATTCCGGCATACCCAATGTGACCGGCGGTGGCATTGGCCGTGGCTTTTGGATTGTTGCCGGCGTCGAAGTCGGGCGCGGCGTGGGGCCAAGCGGGATCACGCCGGCCGGAGCATTGCTCGACCGGCTGCGGCTGTCATCACTGGCCTGGCCGCGGAAGATCGGGCCGGCCGGATCAAGTTGCGGTTGGGCCGGCGGAGCGGTTAGCCGCACAGTGTCACGGCTCATGGAAGTGGCTGATCCGCGCGTTTGCGGATTGCTCGCGATCATTGTGCCGTTGGTCGCCCGGGGCGCGCCATTGCGAGTCGCGATCAATTGCTGGAGCCAGGCTTCTTCCAGTTGTTCGACTGATTGATAGCCATAGTAAGTTTGTAAGGCACGATCCCAGCCGCCGCGCATTCCCGTGGAAACGAAGTTAAGGAATGTCGCCCGGTCTGACTTTTCCACGAGATAGTTCGAGACCGAATAGCCCTCGGCATAAATGATCATAACGTCGCTGGTCTCACCATACTCTTTCAGATTGAACAAACGACGCAGCGGCATCTTCTGGTTCGCGTTCAGTTTGTCGCGGCACAAACGATCGTGCCGTGACCGTTCGACATCGTCTTCGCTGAGTACTGCGCCGCCTTCATCGGCCCAGCGCGGTACCGGGAAGCGAAAGTGATGGGCGAAGACCGTATGCGTAACTTCGTGCGGCAGCACACTGTTGAGCATCCGCTCGATCGGGCCTTCGATTTCCATGGATAGCACGGTGTACGAGCCGCCGCGGTAATCAAACTTGGTTGCCCCGCCCGGTCCGGACATCGTGGGTTTCACAACCAACGGGCACGGTTGCGGCCAAGGTTCCATTTCATGGCCCAGCCATTCAATCGCTTTCTGTTTGCGATAATGTTCGGCCATCTGCCCGAATTGTTGCGCGATCTGCGGGTCCGGTGCATGAACGAGGAAGTTCTGCGTGCGCAGCGGTGCGGCTTGGAGGGGTAATGCCGCGATGATGAAAACGGCGAGGGCGATGAGCGGTCGGCGATACGGCATCCGCGAGGCCTCCACGAACGGGCGGTGGACACGACTGGTGCAAGCGTAACCGCAAAACTTGAGCCGGAGTTTTGCTGGCATGTTGTTTTGTCGCGAACCTGCATACGATCCTGCGGGCGCGTAGGGGTTTCGGCATTGCCCGCCGGGCAGCGGTCGTAGCGAGGGGGCGTTTTCTTGATGTAAAGGTTACATTTTCGCGCGATGCAATGGTGACTATTACAATTCGCTCATGTCCGCAGTTTGTGTCGCTTAAGCAGATCACGCAGCCACACACGATCGGCGTCGTCGAGTGGCACGGCCGGGTCCTGGCCATAATCGATGCGCAGACCAAAACGCGCAGCTTCGAACGCCTTGGCGAACGTCGCCTGAAGGTCGACCAACACATCACGGCTATCGGGGCCAAGTGGCAACCGAAAACGTGGCAAAGGCTTCTGAAGTGTCGAGGTGTAAATCTCGTGGCGATCTGGTGACGTGTGCCTCGTCACCGTTACCGCGTAGTCCCATTCGGGCAGACCATCGCGGCTGTAATCAAGTGTAGGCTGTCCGTCAAGGATCAAGTCAATCTCAACCGCATTCGCACCATGTCGAAGTGCATCACGGCGAATGGCGAGATAAGCATCCCGACCCGCCGCGGATGTCTTGTTCGCCGGGCTGACCATGTCGATCAGTGTGACGATCTTCTGGTCGGCCCGGCTGCGTACCTCGATGTATGGCTCCGCCTGTTCCTCTTTGCGGATCGACGTGAACAACACCAACTCGGTGGCGTACTTGCGTGATGTGACCTTGGCGCGATATCGATCAGCGAGCGCCGGAGCCAAGCCCTGGTACAGCGCGGCCACGAACTGCTGCTGCAATTCCGTCCAAAACGGCGATACTTCCAGATACGGATCCATACCAGGGAACGGGCTAGCCATCGGCGCACACCTCCAATCGTGGTTGCCACATTGTAACGCACCCCAAAGCGATGCGACAGGGGGTTTTGCAATGAAATAGTCACGGAACATCGGCTTGGACGTGTCACTGTTTCATCGCTTCGTGCATCTAAAGTCCGGCTAACAAGTTGGTAATGGAGGATTCAAGATGCAACGTATTCGTCGTGGTTCCGAGCGTGGTCATTTCAATCATGGCTGGCTCGATAGTTATCACACATTTTCATTCGGCGATTATCACGACCCGGATCACATGGGCTTTCGCGGTCTGCGCGTGATCAACGAAGATCGCGTCGCGCCCGGTCAGGGGTTCGGCATGCATCCGCATCGCGACATGGAGATTGTCACCTGCGTGCTTGCGGGGCAGTTGGAACATCGCGACAGCCTCGGCACCGGCGCGGTTATCAAGCCGGGCGAGTTGCAGTGCATGAGCGCGGGCACAGGCATCATGCATAGTGAGTTCAACCCGTCAGCCACCGACCCGGTGCATCTGTACCAGATTTGGTTGATGCCCGAACGCCGGGGGCTGACGCCGAGCTACGATCAGAAACTGTTCGACGAGTCGGGCCGCAAGGCGGGTTGGCAGTGTGTTGCCTCTAAAACCGATACAACCGGCACGCTTCCCATCCATTCCGATGTGAAGATTTACCTAGCTTCTCTAGATGATGGTGTGAAGCGTGCCTACGACTTCAGTACCGGGCGGCATGGCTGGCTTCAAGTCTTGCGCGGCCAAGTGACGGCCAACGGGTCACCACTGGCGGCCGGCGACACGCTGGCCATGAGCGAAGTACCCACGCTGGCGGTTCAGGCCGACGCATCGGCTGAGGTGATGCTCTTCGACCTGGCTTGATCGGTAACACCACAGAGTGACAGCCATGTTCAAATCCAAGACCGATCTATCGACCAAGATTCGCAAGTCGATGGCCGACCTGTGCAATGCTCACCTGGCCGACGCCATCGACTTGCAGCTTCAAGCAAAGCAGGCTCATTGGAACGTCAAGGGGCCGGACTTCATGCAGCTCCACGAGTTCTTCGACAAGCTGCACGACGTGGCTGAAGAGGCCGTGGATTTGCTGGCCGAACGCGTAACAGCTTTGGGCGGCGTGGCCGAAGGTCGTGTCGGTAAGGTCGCCAAAGACACCCGGCTGCCGAGTTTCCCCGGCAACATTACCGACGGCAAAAACCACTTGAATGCGCTAGCGAATGCGTTCGCACGCTTCGGCAAGTCGGCACGCAAGGCCATCGATACCGCGGACAAAGCCGGCGATGCCGGTACGGCCGACCTGTTTACACAGATTTCCCGCGAAGGCGACAAGCAACTCTGGTTCATCGAAGCACACCTGCAAAACGGGCGATAGTCAGCTAGTGGTCTTCTTTGTGTTTGCCTTCGTGCCCTCTGTGTCTTTGTGGTTAGTTCTTAAGACGAACCACAAAGCGGCTGTGTCCTTTGTCAAGGGATTATAGGGGCGAGTTTGGGGTTCCAGGGGGTTTGGTTTTTG
>JANLTA010000051.1:0-2846 GCA_031362705.1 Gemmataceae bacterium
GTCCTGACGCGCTCGTCGACGCGCCGGCGCAGATCGTCCACCTGCTGGCGCATCTCGCCGCGCATGCCGCTCAGCTCAACGCTCACGGCCCGCCGCAGCTCGTTGAGCCCCGCGTTCGCCAGGGCCGCGTCCGAGACCACCACCCCCACCTTCGCGGCGACGTTCTGGAGGTCATGCTTGATGACCTTCACCTCTCCGCCGAGGGGCTCGAGCGCCGCGGGCAGCCGCGTGTCGAGCTCCCTGCCGACGGACGCGGGGATGTCCTCATCACAGCGAATCTGACCGGTGGAAACGATCGTGTGACCATCGTTGCTGGTGGGGATTTCGGCGGCGATTTTGACTTGAGCATGAAAGTCGGAAGCGGCAATGATTCCATCACGGTGGTATTAGACGGTGACATTGATGGGAATTCGATTATTGACGCAGAGCTTGGCGCGGGAAATGACACCTATTCGTTCGAACTCTCCGGCGACGTGAAGAGCGATTACGAATTCGACGTCATCGCAGACTCGGGTAATGATCGCATTACGTCGGAAGTCGGCGGCTCAATTAGCGGGGATGCCCCGATTGCTGTGGACCTCGGAGCGGGCAACGACACGTTTTCCTTTGACGTGGGCGGCGACATATCTTCCATGCATCAGTTCGCTCTGCTGGGCGGCACCGGCAATGACAAGGCCTCGCTCAGCGTTGGCGGTGGTGTGGACGGCGATGCCGCCATTGCCATCAATATGGGATCCAGCAACGATTCATTTGCATTAGAAGTTGGGGGCGATACGTCTGGTCAATTCGAAGTCGACCTACTCAGCGAAAGCGGCAACGACTCTGTCACATTTGATTTCGGCGGAGACGTGAATGGTCCCATGATACTGGAGGCCGACCTCGGCTCTGGCAATGACCGTCTCGAAGTCAGCATCGACGGCAACATCGTGGACGACGAACTCGTGAGCATGCAATTCAATGGCGGCGTCGGCCTCGATACGGTCATATACACGTTTGCTACTGATGAACTGAATGACATCGACTTCACGTCGATCTTCTTTGAGAACGAGACTTACAACGAAATTGGCATGGGTGTGGCTGGCTTGGCGCCGTGGGCCGGATTGCCGCAGGGTTGCGCCGTTGATTTGGCTTAAGCCAACGGCTCTGCGTCATTTAGATGTCCGCCAGATGGCGGGTTGAACCGCGGGTGGGGCTGGCGCATCATTGATTGGCTTAGCCGCCGCCGCGGGTACAACGGCGGAAACTTGTTGAATGTTGTTGGGCGAAGCGGCTTGATCTTTAGCCAGCTTGGCCGCAACCGTTGTGACGTTGGCTAAACCAGTTTTCGCGGGTACAGATGAGGGTTGGAGCGCCAGCGCTTCTTCGTAGATTCGTTGGGCTTCAGGCAGATTCTTGTTTAGGGCTAGTGCATGGGCGAGGTTGATTCGAGCATCGGCCTCAGTGCATCCGGCCTGACGAAACTCCTGTAGCGCTTCCGCGTTGTTCCCCGAACGGGCGAACACCAAGCCCAAATTGTTGTGCGCGCGCTGATGATCGGGCTTCATGGTCAGGCAGCCCTTCAACACCTTTTCGGCCGCCGACCAGTTGCCTTGCAGATAATAGGTGTAGCCCAGGTCACAGAAGAGGTCCGGGTTGTGCGGTTGAAGTTCATAGGCTTTCCGGTACGATTCGACGGCTTCCGTGAACTTGCCCTGCTGCGTCAAAAGGATCGCCATCCGGGTGTGGGCATCGACGCGGCGCGGGTCGTGTTTCAGTGATTCGGTATAAGCTTGCATCGCCGGCTCGGTTTCGCCGCGTTGTTCCAGTGTGCGGGCCACCGCTACTTGCATGTCCGCCACTTGGGGACTGCTGAGTTGCACGCTCGGTT
This sequence comes from Gemmataceae bacterium, assembly GCA_031362705.1. Classification (GTDB taxonomy): domain Bacteria; phylum Planctomycetota; class Planctomycetia; order Gemmatales; family Gemmataceae; genus JAIBBI01. Next base: position 1,868 of record JANLTA010000051.1, read on the forward strand.
CATTCTTGGAAACTTGCAACAGGTCGGGCGTTGCCCGCGGCGCATGCTGACAGCCGGCGAGGGCAACTCCTAACGCTGCGACGCCACTCAGACTCCAAATTTGTTTCAATAACATATTGCACCCCCCCTGTTGTTTAGATATCAGCGGGATCCAATCGCCCCCGCTCCGCCCCCGCCGCTACTGTTGCTGCCGGAACCAGCTGAAAGGGTCTCGACGCCGGTTTTCGGCAACGCTCCGGCTGAGCGGGTTTGGGTCAACAGAGTGCCGTAGATGAGCATGGCTTGCGTGCCTTGCAATGGCACGGCTGATGGCGTGCTAACGACGACACGCTCGGGCGGTAGCGGCGCGATTGTCGTCAATTCGTTGATCACGGCCTGACGACGCGCTTCGGCCAGGCCAGGTGCAAACGGCGTGGGCTGGATCACCACGGGGAATTCGTTGTGCGGCATCATGCACGCGATTTGCCGCAAACGATCGCTGCCTCGGTAGTTGAGTTGCGAACCGCCACAGACGAAATCGAAATCATAAAGTGTCATGCGCGCGGCAACGCCGTTGGTCACCTGCGTCTGGAAATGACCGGTAACGGATTCACCGAATGGGGCCGCATCAAGTCCCCGACGGGTGCCCGCACAGCCGTCATGAAACTTCGCGATTTTCCGCGTTCCGTCAATCACTTGCAGCCGGCCATCGCTATCGACAACGACCGGTGACTGCGGGGCAACGGTGACCGACGTCGTTTGGCCGACAAAAGCAGGTTGAAACGACGGAAGCCAAACTTGCGCGTGTGCGGATCCCGCCCCACCGAGCAAGAGGCCGGCGGTCAGAATGCTCTTTTTTCGTTGCAGCCACATTGTCGTTTGCTCCATTGCTTTGGCCGTTATGCTCACTCACTAAACCCATGAGGCCCGCGCACGTTCGCGGCTTCCAGGCGTAGTAGACGTTTCGTGTCGTTGGTCCGGTGCTGGTATTGGGTGGTTG